>NZ_JBHXRK010000007.1:0-265986 GCF_042716875.1 Streptomyces sp. NPDC058646
ACGCTGTTGAGTTCTCAAGGAACGGACGCTTCCTTTGTACTCACCCTCTCGGGCTTTCCTCCGGGCTTCGTTCTTCGTTTCCGACTCTATCAGACCCTTTCGGGCCTGACCCCCAGTCAGCGGGGTTTGTCTTCCGGGCTGTTGGGCCCTTCCGACTCCCGAACTCTAGCGGATTTCCGCGGCGACCGATAATCGGCCTTCGAAAAGAAATTCGGGCATGCCGAATTCGTTCCCGGTGGGAGATCGTGCTGAGTTGGGTGCCGCAACCAGGCGGCGGGATGTGCCGTCGTCAGAACCCTCCGGCTCTGGGACAACTCGAAGAACCTTACGGATCCATGGCGGCCGTGTCAACCCTGCGGGTCAGCTCGGCGACTGCAGGTCTTCGACGCGCTCCAGGAGGCGGGCGAGCATGTCGCCCAGCACCCCCCGCTCCGCGGTGGACAGGTCCTGGAGGAGGTCCTCCTCGAAGACCGTGGCGGCGCGCATCGCGTCGAGCCACTTGCTGCGGCCCTCATCGGTGAGCTCCACGATCACGCGTACGCGGTTGTTCTCGTCCCGCTCGCGGGTGACGAGGCCTTCCGCCGTCATGCGGTCGATCCGGTGGGTCATCGCCGCCGGCGTCAGACCCAGCTGCTTCGCGAGTTCGCTCGGGCCCATCCGGTAAGGGGCGCCGGAGAGGACGAGGGCCTTGAGGACCTCCCACTCGGCATTGCTGATACCCAGGGCCGCGGTCTGGCGTCCGTACGCGACGTTCATGCGGCGGTTCAGGCGGCTCAAGGCCGAGACCACCTTCTCCACCTGCGGGTCGAGGTCCTGGAACTCGCGCTGGTAGACGGCGATCTGCTCGTCGAGGCTCGGCTCGTGGACGGGCGCAGTGCCGTCGGGGGTGTCACCCATGCGTCGAAGTATGGCACGAGCCCATTGGCGTCTAACTCCTTCGATGTGTAGAGTTAAGCATCGAAGTTTAGGTATGAAGTCTTCAGTCTTCAGCTCTCAAAGGCGGGTGAGAAGTGACCAAGGTGATGGGCGCTGCGATGCGGCGGATCCAGGCCGGGAACGCGCTGACCGCGTTCGGCATCGGTTTCACGGTTCCGTTCCTCTACATCTACGTGGCGCAGGTGCGAGGTCTGGGGTCCATGGCCGCCACGAGTGCGTTCGTGGCCTTCGCCCTGGGCGCCCTTGTCGCGCTGCCCCTCACCGGGCGGGTGATCGACCGACGTGGTCCGGTCCCCGTGGTCATCGGCGCCGCCGTCGCCGCCTCGGCGGGCGCGCTCGCGCTCGGGCTCTCCACGGGCGTCGTGCCCATCCTGCTGTCCGCCCTGACCCTGGGCGCCGGCCAGGCCGTGATGCAGCCGGCGCTCGCCACGATGATCGTGTGGTGCTCCACGCCGTCCACCCGGACCCGTGCCTTCGCCCTCCAGTTCTTCATGCAGAACCTGGGCCTGGGCATCGGCGGTCTCATCGGCGGCCAGATCGTCGACGAGAACCGTCCCGCGAGCTTCACCCTGCTGTTCGGCATCGAGGCCGTGATGTTCCTGGTGCTGGCCGGCGTCATCCTCACCGTGAAGATGCCGCACGCGCCGACCATCAAGGACGCCACTCCGAAGGACCCGGCCCAGGCGGGCGGCAGCGGCTGGAAGCGGCTGCTGCAGCACCAGGCCATGGTCAAGCTGCTGGTTCTGGGCTTCGTGATCTTCTTCGCCTGTTACGGGCAGTTCGAGTCGGGTCTCGCCGCCTTCGGTACCGAGGCCGCCGGGATCTCCCCCTCCACGCTGGGCTTCGCACTCGCCGCCAACACCGGCGCGATCGTGCTCGCGCAGTTCGTGGTGCTGCGGCTGGTCGAGAAGCGCCGCCGGTCCCGCGTGATCGCTCTGGTCGGCCTCATCTGGACGGTGGCCTGGGTCATCGCCGGGTTCTCCGGGCTGGGGCACGGCAGCGCGATGATGGCCGCCGCCGCGTTCGTCACCACGTACGCGCTCTTCGGCATCGGCGAGGCCATGCTGTCGCCGACCCTGGCGCCGCTGGTCGCCGATCTGGCGCCGGAGGGCTCGGTGGGCCAGTACAACTCGGCTTTCGCGCTGGTCAAGCAGATGGCGCTGGCGCTGGGACCGCTCGGTGTGCCGCTGGGGGCGGGCGTTCCGATGCTCTACATCGGGATCTTCGTCGTGGTGTCGCTGGGGATCGCCTGGCTGGCGCTGCGCCTCGGCAAGCAGCTGACGCCGGTGCAGGACAATCCCTCGCTGTCCCGGATCGTGGCGCAGGGCGGCCCGGCCCTGACGGCCAAGGGCACGGGTGCCCAGGAGACGACGGTCGCCGAACCCGCCCACGCGTAGGGCTGTAGGCACGTACGGGCGTACGGATGGAGGGAGAAGGCCCCGGTCCTTGTGGATCGGGGCCTTTCGCCTGTCCGGCTGCTTCTCCGCTGCTTCTCCGCTACTTCTCCGGCTGCTTGTCCGGCAGGGCGAACTCGCACCAGACGGCTTTGCCGCCGCCCGGAGTACGGCGGGAGCCCCAGGACGAGGCGATGGTGGCGACGATCGAGATGCCGCGGCCGGTCTCGTCGGCCGGTTCGGCGCGGCGCCGGCGGGGCAGGTGGTCGTCGCCGTCGGTGACCTCGATGATCAGGCGGCGGTCGGTGCGGCGCAGCCGCAGGCGCATGGGCGGGGTGCCGTGCTGGAGGGAGTTCGCGACGAGCTCGCTCGCGGCCAGCACGCCGAGGTCGCACAGTTCGACGGGGAACCGCCAGGAGGCGAGGACGCCCTGGGCGAAGGCGCGGGCGCGGGGGGCCGCTTCGATGCCGCCGAGGAGTTCGAGGGCGGCATTGTGGAAGAGCTCGGCGTCCGCTCCGGTGCGGGCGGGCTGCTGGAGGACCATGACGGCGACGTCGTCGTCGTGGTCGGCGTCGACGCCGAGGGCACGCATCAGCCGGTCGCAGATGACCGCCGGGGTGCCCTGGGCGCCGGACAGGGCGCGTTCCAGGGCGGCGACGCCCTCGTCGATGTCCTCGCCGCGGCGTTCGACCAGGCCGTCGGTGTAGAGGACGGCGGTGGAGCCGGGGCCGAGGGCGATGGTGCCGGAGGTGTGCAGCCAGCCGCCGGTGCCGAGCGGCGGGCCGGTCGGGTCGGCTGCGCGGCGTACGGTGCCGTCCTCGTCCCGGACCAGGATCGGGAGGTGGCCGGCGGAGGCGTACGCGAGGAGGCCCTCGTTGGGGTCGTGGACCGCGTACACGCAGGTGGCGATCTGGCTGGCGTCGATCTCGGCGGCGAGGCCGTCGAGGAGCTGGAGCACCTCGTGCGGCGGCAGGTCGAGACGGGCGTAGGCGCGGACGGCGGTGCGCAGCTGGCCCATGACGGCGGCGGCGCGGACGCCCCGGCCCATGACGTCGCCGATGACGAGCGCGGTACGGCCGGCCCCGAGGGTGATCACGTCGTACCAGTCGCCGCCGACGGCGGCCTCGGTGCCGCCGGGCTGGTAGGTGGCGGCGACGCGGAGGTCGTCGGGCTGTTCCAGCTCCTGCGGGAGGAGGGAGCGCTGGAGGGTGACGGCGGCCTCGCGCTGGCGGCGCTCGCTGGCACGGAGCCGCTCGGCGGCCTCGGCGTGGTCGGTGACGTCGGCGAGGTGGACCAGGACTCCGGTGCGGTGGGGGTCGGGGTCGTTCCCGGTGTCGGTCTTGGGGAACTCCACGGGGGTGCAGGTGACGGTGTAGGAGCTGGTGCCGCCCGGGGCGGTGCGGTTCTTGGCGGTACGGGGCCTGCCGCTGCGCTGGACCTGGTCGAGGAGCGGCAGGAGGCCGAGCTCGCCGAGTTCGGGGAGGGCTTCGTGGGCGGGGGCACCGGTGGTGCGGGGGCCGAAGCCGGCGGTGTAGGCGTCGTTCACGTAGGCGACGCGGTGCTCGGGGCCGTGGACGAGGGCGACGAGGGCCGGGAGCCGGCCGAGCACCTCGCGTACGGAGAGCTCGTCGAGGGAGGGCAGGGTGGTGTGGACGTCCGGCCGCACGGCCTCGGTGCTCCCGGTTCCGGTGGTGGTGCCGGTGGTGGTTCCCGAGTCCGCTCGGGCGGCGGTTCCCGTGCCGGTGCCGGTCCCCGAGACCGTGGGGTCGGCCGGGCGCGCGTCCGCGGGCCGGTCGGTTCCGGGGTCGCCGCGGCCGCCGCGGGCCGCCGGGACGGAGCCTTCGCCCCGCTTGGCCTGGGCTGCGGCGTGTTCGGTCCGGGCAGCTGCGCGGCGCTGCGTTCCGGGAAACCGGGCGCTCCAGCGCGTGAAGTTCACTGCGTTCAAGCCTCGTGGTGTCGCAAGTGGTCGCTGTGTCGCTCGTGGTCGGTTGCTGGACGATGTCACTCTGTGCAGGCGTGAGCCCACCTATGGTCACACGTCCAGTGTGGCCGACCGCACTGACAACGTCAGCCCTGGCTGTCCTGCGGAGGGTTGGGGGCGGGGTGGGGTGGCGGGGTCTTGGGACCGCCGCCTGCGGCCAGTTCGAACTCTGCCCTGGGGTGTTCGAGCGAGCCCAGGGAGACGATCTCACGCTTGAACAGCCCGGAGAGGGTCCATTCGGCGAGAACGCGCATCTTGCGGTTGAAGGTGGGGACCCGGCTGAGGTGGTAGGCGCGGTGCATGAACCAGGCGGGGTAGCCCTTGATCTTGCGGCCGTAGATGTGCGCGACGCCCCTGTGCAGGCCGAGGGAGGCGACGGAGCCGACGTACTTGTGGGCGTACTCGGTGAGGACCTCGCCGCGGAGGGAGGCGATGAGGTTGTCGGCGAGGACCTTGGCCTGGCGGACGGCGTGCTGGGCGTTGGGGGCGCATTCGCGGCCGGGACCCGTGGCGCTCTCCGCGGCGGTGATGTCGGGGACGGCTGCCGCGTCGCCGGCCGCGAAGGCGTGCTCGACGCCTTCGACGGTGAGGAAGGCGGTGCAGGCGAGGCGGCCGCGTTCGTTCGTGGGCAGGTCGGAGGCGGCCAGCACCGGGTGCGGTTTGACGCCGGCGGTCCACACGACGGTCCGGGTGGGGAAGCGGGCGCCGTCGCTGAGGACGGCCACCCTGTTCTCGCAGGACTCCAGGCGGGTCTCCAGGCGGAGGTCGATGTTGCGGCGGCGGAGTTCGCGGACCGTGTACACACCCATCTCGACGCCGACCTCGGGGAGGATCCGGTCGCTGGCCTCGACCAGCACCCACTTCATGTCCTCGGGCTTGATGTTGTGGTAGTACCGCGCCGCGTAGCGGGCCATGTCCTCCAGTTCGGCGAGGGCTTCCACGCCCGCGTACCCGCCTCCGACGAAGACGAAGGTGAGGGCCGCGTCGCGGAGGGCGGGGTCGCGGGTGGAGGAGGCGATGTCCATCTGTTCGATGACGTGGTTGCGCAGGCCGATGGCCTCCTCCACGGTCTTGAACCCGATGGCGTAGTCGGCGAGTCCCGGGACGGGGAGGGTGCGGGAGACGGAGCCCGGCGCGAGGACGAGCTCGTCGTACGCGATCTCCACCGGCCCCGCGCCCTCGTCCTCGGTGGCGAGGGTGGTGACGGTCACGGTCCGCTTGGCGTGGTCGATGCGCTGCGCCTGGCCGATGACGATGCGGCAGGTCTTGAGGACGCGGCGCAGCGGGACCACGACGTGGCGGGGGGAGATCGAGCCCGCGGCGGCTTCGGGGAGGAACGGCTGGTACGTCATGTACGGCTCGGGAGTGAGCACCGTGACCTCGGCTTCCTCCGCTCTGAGCTTCCGCTGGAGCCGGAGGGCCGTGTACATGCCGACGTAGCCGCCGCCGACGATGAGGATGCGCGTCCGGGGCGGGGTGCCGGGGGCCGTGCCCCGGGAGTTAGCAGCCTTCACCACCCCATGACGCAACGTGGCTGGGAGTTTGTCCACAGGCCCGACAAATTGTGTGACCGGAGAGAGTGCCGGGACAGGGCTGTCCCGAGCCTTGAGAGTCGCTTGAAATCCGCAGGTCAGGGGGCGTGGAGGGGGTGATTCTGAGGACATTGGGCGGAAAAATGGGGGTGAATGCTCCGATCGGGCGGTGCTCCGTCCGGGGCTGCCTCTTCTGAATTGACTCTGGCTCAACTATGTTCGTATCTCGTCGAGGAGTAGGACCAGGGCCCTCATGACCATGGCCCCCCTCGACACGAAGGCGGGGAGTGTCTCCGGGGGGAGACAAATGATTACCGGGGGAAACATATGAACATTTCCGATTTCCATGGTTCTGCGACCGCACTCTCGGTCGAGAGCAACGGCCGCATCGTCGCGGGCGGCAGCACCACGCACGGCGTGGGCCGCTCCACGCCGCTGCGGGTAGACGCACAGCGCAACCTCGAACACGTACTGCGCGCGGCCCGTGAGGTCTTCGGCGAGCTGGGCTACGGGGCTCCCATGGAGGACGTGGCTCGGCGCGCGCGCGTCGGCGTCGGCACGGTGTACCGGCGCTTCCCGAGCAAGGACGTCCTGGTCCGGCGGATAGCCGAGGAGGAGACCGCTCGGCTGACCGAGCAGGCCAGGACCGCGCTCGGCCAGGAGGACGAACCGTGGCAGGCGCTCTCGCGCTTCCTGCGCACCTCCGTGGCCTCGGGCGCCGGGCGACTGCTGCCGCCGCAGGTGCTGCGGGTCGGCTCGGCGAGCGAGGACGGCGTCGAGGAGGCGGAGACGGCGAGGGTTCCGCAGCAGCGGCAGGCCGGGGCGGCTCCCGACCTGCGGGTCGTCGGTACGCGGGCTCCGGCCGAGGACGAGCCCTCGGCGGACTCGGGCGCGGGTGCGCTGCTCGAGGTCGTGGGCCGGCTCGTGGACCGTGCCCGGGAGGCCGGCGCACTGCGCGCCGATGTCACCGTGGCCGATGTGCTGCTGGTGATAGCGACGGCGGCGCCGGCGCTTCCGGACCCCGCGCACCAGGCGGCGGCGTCGACCCGGCTGCTCGACATCCTGCTCGAAGGGCTGCGTTCCAGGACCGCGTGAGGTCCTGGAACGTGTGAGGTCCTGCAACGCGTGAGGTCTGATCGCGAGAGCGGCCGGTTCTCCGGCTGTCCGGCCTTTCGAGGCGAGTTCTTCCTCGAAAGGCCGGCGGGCCTCTCCAACGGGTGAGGCACTGCGCGGTGTTGACGTCGCGCTGCCGAACTGTGCCCGGACGGGTGGAAGCGGTGGAGACGGCCCCGGCGTGCGCCCGCCTTGTGACACGCTTGATCGGTGTACCGGTTGAGTGTGTCGTGCGGGGGCTGCCTCGATGGGCGTTGACGGACGGGACGAGCCTTCCGGTGGCGCCGGCGGCGAGGTCGGGGCGGGCAGCCCGCCCGCCCGGCAGGTCCCGGCACAGCGGGAACCGGGAGGACGGCACGCCCGGCCCTCGGGAACCCGTGCCGGTACGGGGGCCCTCGCCGGTCCCGGAAGCGAGGTGCCGCCCTGCGACGCGGACCTGATCGCCTGGATGCGCGGCGGTGACGACGGTGCGTACGAACAGCTGTTCCGCCGTCACGCCGAAGCCGTACGGCGCTACGCGCGGACCTGCTGCAGGGACGGGCACACCGCCGACGACCTGACCGCCGAGGTGTTCGCGCGGACCCTGCAGGCGGTACGGGGCGGGGCGGGGCCGGACCAGTCGGTGCGGGCCTACCTGCTGACCACCGTACGGAGGGTCGCGGCGGCATGGGCGAAGACGGCTAAGCGGGAGCATCTCGTCGAGGACTTCGCGGTGTTCGCCGAGCAGGCGGCCATCGGTACGGAGAGCGGCGCGGGGATCTCCGGCCTGGCCGGGGACGACACCCTGGAACTGGGCGCGGATGTCCGGGCCATGCGGGAGGCCGAGCAGTCGCTGGCCATGCAGGCCTTCCGGAGCCTGCCCGAGCGGTGGCAGGCCGTGCTGTGGCACACCACCGTCGAGGAGGCCTCCCCCAGCGCCATCGCCCCGCTGTTCGGGCTGAGCGCCAACGCGACCGCCGTCCTCGCCCGTAGGGCGCGGGAGGGACTCAAGCAGGCGTACCTGCAGGCCCATGTGAGCTCCGCCCTGAGCGAGGGCGGGGACTGTGCGCGGTTCGCGGACCGGCTCGGCGCGTATGCGCGGGGCGGGCTGCGGATGCGGGCGGAGCGGGGGCTGCGCAAGCACCTGGAGGAGTGCGCGAAGTGCCGGCTGGCCGCCGGGGAGCTCAAGGACGTCAACGCGGGGATTCCGGCGCTGCTTCCGGTCGCGGTCATCGGGTGGTTCGCCGCCGGTTACGCGGCCAAGGCGGCCGGGGTGGTGGCAGGGGGTGCCGTCGCCGCGGGTGGCGCCGGGGCGGCCGCGGCTGCCGCCGGAGGGTCGACCGCCGGGGCCGGGGCCGGTGCGGGGGCCGGTACCGCCGGGACTGCGGGTGCAGGTGCGGCGGGCGGGGCTGCGGGCGGGGCCGGTGGGGCCGGGTCGGGGGCGGGCGGAGCCGTGGTCTCCGAGGGCCTCGGGCTGCCCGCCAAGGCCGCCGTCGCCGCGGGGATCGCCGTCGCCGCGGCCGCCGGGGTGGTGTTCGCCCTGGCCGGGGACGATCCCGAGCCGCAGGCCCGGGCGAAGCCCGCGCCGAGCGCGGCCGTGCCTGCGGTGCCGGAGCTTCCCGTCCCGCCCGCGCCCCGGCCGGTGCCCGTGCAGGAGCCGCCGGCCGCGCGGGGCTCCGTACCGCCGGTGCGGAAGACGTCCCCGTCGCCCTCGGAGCCGGCCGCTCTTGCGCCCCCGCCCTCCTCCTCGGCGCCCGCGTCCCCGGCTCCGTCGCCGAGCCGGGAGAAGCGCGCGCCGAAGCCGACTGCGGCCAGGCCCTCGCCGAAGCCGAGTCCGCCCGCGCCTGCGCAGGGCTTCCAGCTGGCCCGGCTCGGTCACTCGGCCTACGGGGACCACAGCGGGCCCGAGCTGCAGACCTGGCGCAGCAGCTGGGTGTGGCAGCGCTGGGGGCTGGAGGTCGGCGACGGGCGGTTCGCGCAGGGCATCACCGTGAACTCCCGTTCCTCGGTGGAGATCAGGCTGAACCGGCAGTGCACCGCCTTCTCGGCGCGGGCCGGAGTGGACGGCCTGTCGCTGTTCACCGACGGCACCGTGCGGTTCTCCGTGTATGCCGACGGGCAGCGGCTGTGGCGGTCCCGGGCCCTCGGGCTCGGGGATCCGGCCGTGGCCGTGCAGGTCCCGCTGGCCGGGCGTGCGAATCTGCGGCTGGTGGTGGAGCAGGCCGCGCAGGGCAGTCTGCCGACGCTGGCGAGCTGGGCCGATGCCGTGATCCGCTGCAGCTGACCTCAGCGGCCGGGCCCCGCCCCGCCGGGTGCGGCTCTCCTCCGCGGGCCCGTCGGCGAGGCCGCCGACTGCGGCGTCCCTCCTCCGCGGCCGTCCGGGCCCGGGCCCGGCATGTGGCTCGCCGGTCGGGCCGGATCAGCCGGGATCGTCCGGCGCCGTGATCCGCGAGGCCGAGCCCGCGGTCGGGCGGCGCGGAGCGTCGCCGACCGACGAGAACGCCCTGGGCACGGCACCGGACGGGCTGGGCCCCGCCTGACCGGCAAGGCACCTCATGTACGGCCTCTGCGGATCGCGTGGCGTCGGCGGGGCCCGCCCGTAGCGACCGCGCGGCGGCTCAGAGCCCGGCTCGTACCGCCGGGGTGACGGGCGCCCGGCGCGGTCGGTCCGGCCCCGCCCCTGAGACAAGCCGGACCCGGGGACGCGAACTCGGGCCGGGGCGCGCGGGTGGGACGCCCGTAGCTACCGCGCGGCGGTTCCGGGCCCGGCTCGTACCGCCGGGGTGACGGGCGCCCGGCGCGGCCGGTCCGGCCCCCGCTACGGAGGCAAGCCGGACCCGGGGTGCCTGCCGGGCCCCGGGGTGTGTGTCCGGCCGGGGTCAGGAGAGGGCGGGGCGCGGGGTGGGGACGCCCGTGGGGACGGCGCGGCGGCGGGCGGTGCTGGTGCCCGTCCAGCAGGTGCCGCGGCGGGCGAGGAGGCGGCGCAGCCACAGTTCCATCGAGACGAGCTCCGCGAGCCCGTCGAGCGGGACCGGGCGCCCGTCCGCCGCGTCGAGCAGGGCCTGCTGGACGACGCGGGCCTCGATCAGGCCCGCGTCCGCGAGCAGCGGGGAGGCGAAGAGGGACAGCAGCTCGGTCAGGGCGGACCGCAGCCCCAGCCGGGTCGCGGTCTCGTTCGGGGTGTGGGCGGTGGCGCCCCAGCCCGGCGGGAGTTCCCGTACCCCGGCCGAGGACAGGACGCTGCGCAGGATCGCCGCCCGGGCCCCGGGCTGGACGCGCAGGGATTCGGGGAGGGCGCGGGCGGCCCGTACGACCTGGTTGTCCAGGAACGGGGCGTGCAGCCGCTGGCTGCGGACCTCCACGGCCTGCTCGAAGACCCGGTGGTCGGCGGCGTGCCGGGCGAGGACCGAGCGGGCGCGGGCCTCGCCCGGCCGCAGCGACAGCGGCGGGCGCCCGGCGGCGGCGGTGAGGCGGATCGATACTTCCGCCAGGGCCTCCCCGGTCAGCCAGCCCGCCGCCGGGCCCGGGCGGGACCAGGTCAGGGCGGCCAGCGAGGCGTCCACCGGACCGGTCGCCCCTTGGGCGACGCCGCCCTCGCGCAGCCGGGCGGCGGCCGCTTCCATGCCCGCGCGGTACGGCGTACGGGCGAGGCGGCGGGCGGCGGAGTACACGGTCAGCGGCACCAGCAGGGACTCCCCGGAGGCCGAGGCCGAACGGGCCAGGGCGGCCACCGGGCGCAGCAGGTGGCGTCTGCGGCGGTCCATCAGGAGGTCGGCCATGCGGGCCGGGTGCGCGTCGAGGACCTGGCGGGCGCCGTGGCCGGTGAAGTGGTCGGCCGATCCGGCGGCCAGCCGGCGCCGCTCGCGGGCGGCGAAGACCAGGGAGGGGCCGGGTTCGTCGGTGAGGGGGCCGTCGAGCTCCGCGTACGGGAGGGCTTCCTCGGCGGCGGCCACCACGACGTGGTGCAGGCGCGGGTCGGCCGCGATGGCGTGGGCGCGTTCCAGTTCGGCCTCGCGGCCCTGCGGGGTGGCGAGGTCGTTGAAGGTGACGGCCAGCAGCCGGGCGCCGGCGGGGCTCAGGAGGGTGCCCGGGGCCCCGGGCAGACCGGCCGCGAGCAGCGCCAGGGTCGCGGAGGCGCTGCCGCCGGAGAGGTCGGCGCCCACCCCGGGGGCCGGGGCGCCGCGGGCCGCGCGCCGGTCGGCGGGACCCATTCCGGGCACGGGGCCGGGATCGTACGGAGCTGCCGCGCCGGGAGCATGCCGGGGCGCCGTGAGCCGGGCGCGCACGGCGTCGACGAGTGCTTCGCGCACGCCCTCCACCGCGCGCTCGGGATCCGCCTCGGGAGCGGCCACCGCGAGCGAGGCCACCTGTTCGTAGCCGGTGATCTCGCGGGAGCCCTCGCGGAGGATGAGCGCGTGCCCGGGCGGGATCCTGCGGACCCCGGCGTACGGTGTGCCGTCGCCCAGTGCCTCGGGGCTGTCGGGGCAGGCCAGCAGGGCGGCGAGGTGCCCGATGTCGAGCTGCGCCTCGATGAGGTCGGCGAGCGGGAGGGCGGCGGTGGCGTACGCGGTGCCGCTCGCCCAGGGGGTGTAGAAGACGGGCCGGGCGCCCGCCAGGTCGCCGACGACGGTGATCCTGCGGCCGGCCTGGACGACGGCGGTGTAGCTGCCGGACCACTGGGTGAGGTGGCGCAGGGCCCCGCCGCGGGCGGCGTAGAGGGCGCGGCGCAGTTCGGCGTCGGTGGCGCCGCAGCAGCCGAGGACGGCGAGCCGGGTGAAGGGGTCGGCCGGGTCGGCGGTGAGGGTGCGGATCTCGTCGGGGCGCCAGTCGCCGACGGCCCAGAGCGGGTCCGGGTCGCCCCAGAGCAGCTGGGCGCCGACGGGGTGGACGGTGCGCTCGGCGTCCGCGCCGGGGTCGTCGGGATGGGCGGCGTCGGCGATGCCTCCGCGCAGGGGTGCGCCGGGGTCCGCGTACCCGCCGGGGCCGGTGGCCGGGCCCGGTGCCTGGCCGGAGACGCGGCCGGCCGTGCCGAAGCTCGCGGCGATACTGCTCCAACCCACCAACCAGCGCACCGCCGCCTCCCCAGCCTGTGGGCACGTGACCGGGGCACGGGCAGCACGGTCGGCGCTTCGGGCGCGGCCGGCGGGACCCCGGGTGGCTCGGGACCATGCTGCCACGGGACAGGCGTACGAGAGGCGTTAAAGGGGGCGCACGTGCAGAGGAACACGCTGCGGCCACACGGTTTTTGACGTTCCGTTCCCACCGTCCCATAGGTCGCTTTCGGCCATTCTTCGACCGTGCTGAGCGGCGATGCATACCCTCGGCCGACCGCGGGCGGGCGCGGTCCGGGAGGCGGAACCCGCCCCCCGGACCGTTCCGCCACCCGCGGGGATTGAGGCAGCGGCATCCCCCGGCCCACCCGATCCGTGCAGTGGGCCGACCCACGCACCGCACATCGAATCGCCGGGCCCGGGGCCCGGCCAGAGCGCACGGGCGGGCGCACGGCCACACGGGCGGAGCACGCGATGACACGTGCGCCCCGGGGGCGGGCTCCGCCCGGACTGTGCAAACGGACAACAATCCCGCCATACGGAAGTCGGGGCCTTAACGCTTGGGAGGCAGGGAACTACGCTGGGTTTACGAAATGCCGGGCGCCTATGCCCCGGCGGCGTCTGCGTTCCGCGTGTGACGAGGGGTGGCGCATGTCCAGGGAGCTCCGCGAGCCCAATGAGAAGCTCGGCGCCGTCCTCGCCCTCGCGGGCATCAGCAACGCCGGACTGGCCCGCCGGGTCAACGACCTCGGTGCGCAGCGCGGTCTGACGCTTCGTTACGACAAGACCTCGGTCGCCCGGTGGGTGTCGAAGGGGATGGTGCCGCAGGGCGCCGCCCCGCACCTGATCGCCGCCGCCATCGGGGCGAAGCTGGGGCGGCCGGTGCCGCTGCACGAGATCGGACTGGCGGACGCGGATCCCGCGCCGGAGGTCGGCCTGGCCTTCCCGCGGGACGTGGCCGCGGCGGTGCGCTCGGCCACCGATCTCTACCGGCTGGACCTCGTCGGCCGGCGCGGGGGTGGCGGGATCTGGCAGTCGCTCGCCGGCTCCTTCTCCGTATCGGCCTATGCCACGCCCGCTTCGCGCTGGCTGATATCTCCCGCCGACGGCTCGGTGGCGCGCGAACCGGCGGGCCCGGCGCACGGCACCGGCACGGCTCACCGCCCGGCCGGCGGGACCGGCACCGGCGCGGCCCCGGGCGCCGCCGCCGCCGTGCCGCTCCCCGCCCCGCCGGCGCCGGACGTGCCCGCGCGCGAGGCGCCGGCCGCCGCCCAGGGGCCTCCGGCCGCCCCGCAGGGCCGTACGGCAGGGCCGGCGACCGGATCGGCGGGCGGTCTGACGGCTCCGCCGTCCCCCGTCGTGGTCGCGCAGCCTGCCACGGACACGCCGCGCGACCACGGCCAGCGCGTGGGCCACAGTGATGTGGCGAAGTTACGCGAGGCGGCCGAGGACGCCCGCCGCTGGGACTCCAAGTACGGCGGCGGTGACTGGCGTTCCTCGATGGTGCCCGAGTGCCTGCGGGTGGACGCCGCACCGCTGCTGCTGGGCTCCTACACGGACGAGGTGGGCCGCGCACTGTTCGGCGCGACGGCCGAACTGACGCGGCTGGCCGGGTGGATGGCCTTCGACACGGGCCAGCAGGAAGCGGCCCAGCGCTACTACATCCAGGCGCTGCGCCTGGCCCGCGCGGCCGCGGACGTCCCGCTCGGCGGGTACGTACTCGCCTCGATGTCGCTCCAGGCCACCTACCGGGACTTCCCCGACGAGGGCGTGGACCTCGCGCAGGCGGCCGTCGAGCGCAACCGCGGCCTGGCCACCGCCCGCACCATGAGCTTCTTCCGGCTCGTCGAGGCGCGGGCGCACGCGAAGGCCGGCGACCCGGTGGCCGCCGGGGCGGCGCTGCGGGCGGCGGAGGGCTGGCTGGAGCGGGCACGGGAGGGCGATCCGGATCCGACCTGGCTGGGTTTCTACTCGTACGACCGTTTCGCGGCGGATGCGGCGGAATGCTACCGGGACCTCAACCTCCCCCGGCAGGTGCGCCGCTTCACCGAGCAGGCCCTTTCCCGCCCGACCGAGGAGTACGTGCGCTCGCACGGGCTGCGCCTGGTGGTGAGCGCGGTCGCGGAGCTGGAGTCGGGGAACCTCGACGCGGCGTGCGCGGCGGGCACCCGGGCGGTGGAGGTGGCGGGCCGGATCTCCTCGGCGCGGACGAACGAGTACGTACGGGACCTGCTGCACCGGCTGGAACCGTACGGGGACGAGCCGCGCGTCGCGGAGCTCCGCGAGCGGGCCCGGCCGCTGCTGGTGACGCCCGCGTAGGAGGCCTGGGTCAGGCCGAGCACGGGCCCGGGCCCGGCCGGACCGGCAGGGCGCCCCCGCAGGCCGGTCGGCCCCGCGTGGCCGCCCTGTCGGTGGCGGGGTGCAGTATGCAGGGGTGGAAGGTGGCGGTAGAAACAGGCTGGGCGGCGTGGGACGTGTGGACGGCATGCGCGGCGCGGGCGCGAAGATCGGCGGGGGCGGTGTGATCGGCGCGGGCGGCGTGGACTGCGATGTGCTGGTGGTCGGCGGCGGGATCGTCGGCCTGTCGACGGCGCACGCCCTGTCGCGCCTCGCCCCGGGCACCCGGGTGGTCGTCCTGGAGAAGGAGGCCGGCCCGGCCCGCCACCAGACGGGCCGCAACAGCGGGGTGATCCACAGCGGCATCTACTACCGCCCCGGATCGCTCAAGGCGCGCTTCGCGGTGCGCGGCGCCGCCGAGATGATCAAGTTCTGCGCGGAGCACGGGATCCCGCACGAGGTGACGGGCAAGCTGATCGTCGCCACCGAGCGGGCGGAGCTGCCGCGGCTGCACGCCCTGGTCCAGCGCGGCCGGGAGAACGGCATTCCGGTGCGCGAGCTGGGGCCGGCCCAGATCGCCGAGTTCGAGCCGGAGGTGCGGGGCCTCGCCGCGATCCACGTCGGCACCACGGGAATCGTGGACTACGGCCGGGTGAGCGCCCAGCTGGCGGAGTCCTCGGGCGCGGAGATCGTCTACGGCGGCGCGGTGGACCTGATCTCGCGGCGCCCCTCGGCGGTGGCGGTCCGCACCACGTCCGGCCTGGTCGTGAAGGCCCGGGTGCTGGTGAACTGCGCGGGCCTGCAGTGCGACCGGATCGCCCGCCTGGCCGGTGACGACCCGGGCATGCGGATCATCCCCTTCCGGGGTGAGTACTACGACCTGGACCGGCCCGAGCTGGTGCGGGGACTGGTGTACCCGGTGCCCGACCCCGCGTTCCCCTTCCTCGGGGTGCACCTGACCCGGGGCATCGGCGGCGGCGTCCACGTCGGGCCGAACGCGGTCCCGGCGCTGGCCCGGGAGGGCTACGGCTGGGGCACGGTGCGCCCCCGTGACATCGCCTCGGAGCTGGCCTGGCCCGGGTCCTGGCGGATGGCCGCGCGGCACTGGCGGTACGGGGCGGGCGAGATCCACCGCTCCCTGTCGAAGCAGGCCTTCACCCGGGCCGTACGCCGCCTGCTGCCCGCCGTCACCCCGGCGGACCTGCGTCCCGCCGCGGCCGGGGTCCGGGCGCAGGCCGTGCTGCGCGACGGCACCCTGGTGGACGACTTCCTGATCAAGGACGCCCCGCGGACGGTCCACGTGCTCAACGCCCCTTCCCCGGCGGCGACCGCCTCGCTCCCGATCGGCCGCGAGATCGCCTCCCGGGCCCTGCGGACCCTCGGCTCGTCCTGAGCGGTACCGGGCCCGGCGGCTGCGGACGCACCGCCGCGCGGAGCCGGGCAACGCCGCGTGGACCCGGGCACCGGCCGCGGGTCCGGGGCCGCTCCCCGGGGGCGCGGGCCGCGCTGCCCGGCACCGCGCGCGCGACGGCGCCCCGACCCCCCGTCGTAGAATCAGCGCATTGTGTCTGAGTCCCTGAATCCCCAGCCGCCCAGCCTCCCGGACGCCGCGCCGGAGGCATCTGCGTACGTGCCGCCCAAGTGGCGGACCGAGCCCCGGTTCCCCGACGGGCCCGCGCCCGATCCGGCCGGGTCGCACCACGAGCGGCGGATCCGGAGCTTCCAGCCCAGGCGGAGCCGGGTCACCACCGGCCAGGGCGAGGCCCTGAAGCGTCTGTGGGGCACGTGGGGCCTGGACATCGACGGCCACGAGGTCATCGACCTGAAGGCGCTCTTCGACGGCCTCCCCGTGGTGCTGGAGATCGGCTTCGGCATGGGCGAGGCCACCGCGCAGATGGCCGCCGCCGACCCGGGCACCGGCATCCTCGCCGCGGACGTGCACACCCCCGGCCAGGGGAACCTCCTCGCCCTCGCCGAGCGGGGCGGGATGACCAACGTCCGCGTGGCCAACGGCGACGCGATCATCCTGCTCCGCGAGATGCTGCCGCCGGACTCGCTGGCCGGGATGCGGGTGTACTTCCCGGACCCGTGGCCGAAGGCCCGCCACCACAAGCGGCGGCTGATCCAGCCCGAGTTCCTCACCCTGGCCGCGACCCGGCTGGCGCCCGGCGCCGTGCTGCACTGCGCGACCGACTGGGAGCCGTACGCCGAGCAGATGCTCGAAGTGCTCACCGCCCACCCGGACTTCGAGAACACCCAGCCCGGCGGCGGGTACTCCCCGCGTCCCGACTTCCGGCCGCTGACCCGCTTCGAGGGCCAGGGGCTCGACAAGGGCCACGTCGTACACGACTTGCTCTTCCGTCGCGTGGAGAACTGACAACGTCACCGCGCGTATCGGAGCCGCTCGGTAGGGTCATGGGGTGTTCCGAGCGCTCCCAGGTGTGCTCGCACGTCCGTCGGGCCCGGTCCCCACGCGCGTGCTCGTCGTCCTGCTCGCCGTGCTGGCCGTATCGGGTCTGTGGATCCTCGAACTCGTGCGGGAACAGACCGGCACCCCCGGCTTCTTCGTCGGACTCGGCCTGGCCCTGCTGCCGGTGCCGCCGCTCATGGCGGCCTTCCGGTGGCTGGGCAGGGCCGTGCCCTCGCCCTGGCCGCAGCTGCTGTTCTGCTTCGGCTGGGGGGCCTGCACCGCGGCGCTGATCGCCATACTGGCCAACAGCTTCGCCACCGAGTGGATAGCCGCGGCCACCGCCGATCCCTCGGACGCCGACCAGCTCGGCTCGGTGGCGATCGCCCCGGTGGTCGAGGAGAGCGCCAAGGCGGCCGCCCTGCTGCTGGTGTTCGCGTTCCGAAGACGCCAGTTCACCGGCCCCGCCGACGGTTTCGTGCTGGCCGGTTTCACCGCGACCGGCTTCGCCTTCACCGAGAACATCCTCTACCTCGGCAACGCCTTCGGCGAGGACCTGGCCGAGGGCACCGGCGTCCTGGACTCGGTGACGGCGGCGACCTTCTTCGTACGGGTCGTGGTGTCGCCCTTCGCCCACCCGCTGTTCACGGTCCTCACCGGACTGGGCCTCGGCGCCGCCGCGCTCAGCGCGCGCCGGTCGGGCAGGATCGGCCTGCCGCTGCTGGGACTGGCGCTGGCCATGGGCCTGCACGCGCTGTGGAACGGCTCCTCGCGGCTGGGGGAGTACGGCTTCTACGTGGTCTACGGCTGCGTCATGGTCCCGGTGTTCGGGCTGCTGGTGTACGCGGCCGTGCGGATACGGCGCGGGCGGCTGCGGGCCGTCGCGGCGGAGCTGGCGGTGTACGCGGCCGCGGGCTGGTTCAGCCGGGCCGAGGTGCCCGCCCTGGCGTCGATGCCGGCCCTGTCACTGGCCCGCGCACTGGCGCGGCGCAGCGGGGGCCGGGCGGCGGGCCGGACGGTCGGCCTGTACGCGGCGGACGCGGCCGCGCTGGCCCTGCTGCGCCACCGGGCGCGCCGGGGCGGGCCGGGGCAGGAGCCCGACTTCGCCGGGCAGGAGCGGGAGTTGCTGCACCGGCTCTGGCCGCGCAGGGCCACCGCGGCCCCGGCGCTGGCCCGGGCGGCGGTGCTGGAGGAGCTGCTGCCGCCGTGGTTCGACCCCTTGGAGCGGGTGCCGGGCACGGGCCCGGGCCGGGGCGGCGGGGGTGCACCGGCCGGCGTGCCGGAGCCCAGGCAGGCGGAGCCGGGGTTCGCGGAGCCGGGGCTTGCGGAGGCTAGACGTTCAGGCCCTTGGAGTTCAGCCACGCCAGCGGGTCCATCGTCGAACCGCCCTTGCGCACTTCCAGGTGGAGATGTGCGCCGGTGACGTTGCCCGTGGCCCCGACGCGGCCGATGGTCTCGCCCGCGGCGACCGGGCCGGAGGTCACCGCCATGGAGGAGAGGTGGCAGTACCAGATCTCCGTACCGTCCTCCAGCTCCAGCACGATGCGGTAGCCGTACGCCCCGGACCAGCCCGCCGAGGTGATCTTTCCTGCGCCCACGGCCTTGACGGGGGTTCCGGTGGGGGCGGCGAAGTCGAGGCCGGTGTGGTGGCCCGAGGACCACATGGAGCCGGAGGCGCCGTAGTGCGAGGTGAGGGTGTAGGCGGAGGTCGGCAGGTACCAGGAGCCGGCCTGCTTGGCGAGGCGCTCCTTCTCGGCCTTGGCCTCGGCGGCTTCCTGCGCGGCCTTGGCCTCCTGGGCGGCCTTCTCCTCGGCCTTCGCCGCGGCGTCCTCGGCCGCCTTGCGCGCCGCCTCCAGCTTGTCCTTGGCCTCCTGGGCCGCGGCCTCATGGGCGGCCCGCTCGGCTTCCGCCCGGGCCGTGGCCTCGGCGGCGTCCTGCTGGGACTCGGCCTGCTGGAGGATGCGGTTGCGCAGCACCTCTCCGGCGTCCGCCGCTCCGTCGGCCTGGCGCGGGATGATGCCGGTCCGGGCGGCGGCCGCTCCGGCGCCGTCCGCGTGCTGCACGTTGTCGTCCGGGGCGTCGCCGCCGAGCAGCGCGGGCATGTCCGACAGGGAGGGCATGGATATCGCGACCTGGGGCCGGTCCTGGGCGGTGGCGATGCCGCCCGCTCCCACCGCCGCGATGACGCCCACGCCGAGGACCGTGGAGCTGCGGGCGAGTCCACCGCGGGGCTTGGCCACGCGGTGCTTGCCGCGGACCGGGCGGACCGAGTCCTCGGTGGGGTTCCACTCGCCCCAGGCGCCGGCCGTGGGCGGCTCCTGGATCTCGGTGCCTTCACGGGCAGGCAAGTTGGAGGCCACCGGGGCACACTCCTCATGGACATGCACGCGCACGGCGCCGTCTCTGACGACGGCTGGGACGACCGCACTGCGTTATCGAAAGGTAATAGACACGGGGGAATGATTCCAAGCTGTTGCGCTTGATCGTTCCCACCAATCGGCCACTGTCTGACTGGCTTTGGCCTGGCCTTTTCATGCGGAACAGGGGTCAAGGCGGGCAAAACTCAAGCTTCACCCCCACCCCTTCAGCCACACCTGGAAAATGACGACCTGTCACGGTCCTTGCGGAACGCTGCCTCTCACTCACGCACCGTCACTCCCCGGCGCCCGGCCCACGACCGGGACCGTGCGCCGCCGCTCCGGCTGCCCCTCCCCCGGCCTGCCGACCGCGAGGAGCGCCATGTCGTCCGTCGCCCCGCCGCCCGTATGCCGGCGCACATCGCTGCTGAGCGCGCTGAGCAGTTCCTGCGGCCCCGGGAAGACCCGCCCGCGCAGCCGGTCCGCCGGCTGGTAGAAGACCCCGGCCCGGTCCCGGGCCTCGGTCAGGCCGTCGGTGTACAGCAGCAGGGTGGCTCCGGCCGGGAAGCCCCACTCCTCGGCCCGGTCCGGCCAGACCCCCAGCTCGCCCATGCCGAGCGGCAGCGCGGGCTCCCCCGGGGCGAGGACCGCCAGCCGCCCGTCCCCGTGCAGCAGCAGCGGCTCGGGGTGGCCCCGGTTCAGCAGCCGCAGCACCCCCACCCCCGTCCCGGACGGGATCTCCCCGAGCACGCACGTGATGAACCCCTCCACCGCGTCCAGGCTGTCGCGGCGTACGCCTTCCCGGGCCAGGGCGCGCTCCAGCCGCCGCGCGACGCACTCCAGCGTCGGCTCGGTCTCCGCCGCCTCCCGGAAGGCCCCCAGGACCACGGCGACGGCCTCGACCGCCCCCAGCCCCTTGCCCCGTACGTCCCCCACCGCGAGCCGCACGCCGTACGGGGTGTCCTGGACGGCGTACAGGTCCCCGCCGATGAAGGCGTCGGCCTGCGCGGCCTCGTACCAGGCGGAGACGTGCAGACCCGCGATCCGCTCGGCGGGCGTCGGCAGCACCGCCCGCTGCGCGGCCTCGGCGATGCCGCGCGCGGAGGCCAGCCGCTCGCCGCTGCGCCGGACCACCCGGTTGATCAGCAGCGCCAGCCCGGAGACCGTCATGACGGTGACCAGCTCGGTCAGCGCCTCGACCTCCCAGGTGGTGCCGTTCAGGGCGTGCAGCAGGACCACGGCGAGCGAGGCGAGCAGACCGGTCAGGGCCGTGGCCCGCAGGGTGGACAAGGGTGCGGCGATCAACGGGGCCGCCGAGAAGAAGGGCGATCCGGTGAAGCTCGGCGGTGTCAGCAGGTCGAAGACGAGCCCCAGCACGATCAGTACGCCGGGCAGGACCCGGACCACCTGCCGGGCAGCACCGCTGCCGGCAGCCCGGCCGTCGCTGCCGGCGCTTCCGCCGTTGTCCCGCCCGCCCGACCCCACCACGCCGCTCTCCTGCCGCCCGGTCCCGCGCATGGGTGCGGGCCTCCGCCGCCTCGCCCCACCAGGCTGGCGGCGGCGTGGACGTACGGCGAGCCGGCGGACGCCGACCGGGTGAGGAGTGAGGGAGGGGGACGAACGACGAAGGCCCGGTTCTCCCACAGGAGAACCGGGCCTTCGTACGGAGTAGCGGGGGCAGGATTTGAACCTACGACCTCTGGGTTATGAGCCCAGCGAGCTACCGAGCTGCTCCACCCCGCGTCGGTAAACCCAACTCTACGTCATCCCGGGGGAGCCCTCCGCCAATTAACCTCCCCGGCCTCTCCAGAACTGACATCACCGCAGGTCAGAGGCGGTAAAACCCGATTCGGAGGCCGCTGCGTCCGGACCGCCGGAGTCGTCGGCTCCGGCGCTGCGCCCCGCACCGGGGGCGAGGCCGTCGGTATCTTTCGCAGCCACGGAGGTACGACGGCACCGCCCGCACCCGGGCGCTCGGGACGGTCCTGGGGGTCTGCGGCCCTGGCGCGGTGCCGGGAGGCTGGCCTGAGCCGCCTGACGGGCCGTTGGGGCCGTCCCTACCCGTGGACCGGCCCGGAACGACCGAGCGCCCCGTCTGGCCGAAACCGGACGGGGCGCTGGGGCCAGGCGGGGCATCGCCCCGGCCTGTGAGCGGTAGGCCATGTCGGACTCGAACCGACAACCAACGGATTAAAAGTCCGCTGCTCTGCCAATTGAGCTAATGGCCCTCCACGTGCTCACCCCAGAGCATAGCCGGAGAGCGCCCGTCAGCCGATCGGGTATCGAGTGACCGGCCTGTCGTGGTGAGTTCGGGCACGCCGGCGGATCCCGGCCGGCGCGGCGGCACGGCGAAGGGCCCGTACGACACGGGGTGTCGTACGGGCCCTTGCAGTCAGTCAGTCAGCCGGTCGGCCGGAACGGACCGTCAGCCGTTGCGCTTCCAGCGCGGCTTGTCGTCGCGGCGGCCGCCGAAGGAGCCGGTGGAACCGGAACCGGAGCCGGAGCCGGACGGACGGTGGTCGTCGCGGCGGCCGTACGGACGGTCGCCGGCGCCGCCGGAGCGGAAGCCACCGGAGGGACGGTCGTCACGACGGTCGCGGTTGAACGGGCGGTCGCCGCCACCGGAACGGAAGCCGCCGGACGGACGGTCGTCACGGTTGAAGCCACCACCGGAGGGACGGTCGTCGCGACGGAAGCCGCCGGACGGACGGTCGCCGCCGGAGCGGAAGCCACCGGAGGGGCGGTCGCCACCGCGGTCGTCACGGTTGAAGCCGCCCGAGGGACGGTCGTCGCGACGGAAACCGCCGGACGGACGGTCGCCACCGGAACGGAAGCCACCGCGGTCACCGCCACGGTCGTCACGGTTGAAGCCGCCCGAGGGACGGTCGTCGCGACGGAAACCGCCGGACGGACGGTCGCCACCGGAACGGAAGCCACCGGAGGGGCGGTCGTCACGGCGGAAGCCGCCACGGTCGCCACCGCGGTCACCACGGTCGTCACGGTTGAAGCCACCGGAAGGACGGCCACCGCGGTCGCCCCGGTCGTCACGGCGGAAGCCGCCACGGTCACCGCCGCGGTCACCCCGGTCGTCACGGCGGAAGCCGCCACGGTCGCCACCGCGGTCACCACGGTCACCGCGGTTGTCGCGGCGCTCGAAGTTGCCCCGGTCGTCGCGCTGGGCGCGCTGCTCCTCGCGGCGCTCCTGCGCGGCCAGCTCGGCGGCAGCGGCGGCGGCAGCAGCCGCGACCTCGGCCTCGGCGGCCTCGGCCACCTCGGCGACAGCGGCCTCCGGGTCCTCACCACGCTCACGCGCGGAGCGGGCGACCAGGCGGTCGGCCTCCTCGCGCAGTTCGGCGGCGCGGCGCGTCAGACGCTCCAGCTGCTTGGTCAGCTCGGCGACCTCGCGCTCGGCCTGCTTGGCCGCGTTGTTCGCGGAGTCGGCCTGGACCTCGGTCAGCGAACGGGCACCGGTGATCTCGGCGACCTCCGGGTCGAAGGCGCCGACGCCCTGGACGATGTGGCGCGTGGCGTCGACGCCCGCGTCCTCCATCAGGCGGAAGATCTGGCGGCGCTGGTGCGGGAGCGCCAGCGACACGACGACACCGGACTTGCCGGCGCGGGCGGTACGGCCCGAGCGGTGCAGGTAGTCCTTGTGGTCACCGGCCGGGTCCACGTTCAGGACCAGGTCGATGCCGTCGACGTGGATGCCGCGGGCGGCGACGTCGGTGGCGACGAGCGCGTTGACGTAGCCGTCCTTGAAGTCGGCGAGGACGCGGGTACGGGCGCCCTGCGTCATGCCGCCGTGCAGCGCGTCGGCCTTCACACCGGACTCGACGAGCTGCTCGGCGATGCGGTCGGCGCCCAGCTGGGTGCGGACGAAGATGATGGTGCGGCCCTTGCGGGCGGCGATGGCGGCCGTGACCGGCGCCTTGTCCTTCGGCTTCACGACGAGCACGTGGTGCGTCATGGTCGTGACGTTGCCCTGGGCGCTGTCGACCTCGTGCGTGACGGGGTCGGTCAGGTAGCGCTTGACCAGGGTGCCGATCTCGTTCTCCATGGTGGCGGAGAAGAGCATGCGCTGGCCGCCGCCGGGGATCTGGTCGAGCAGCTCGGTGACCTCGGGCAGGAAGCCCAGGTCCGCCATCTGGTCGGCCTCGTCGAGGACCGCGACCTGGACGTTCGCCAGGGAGCAGGCGCCGCGGTTGATGATGTCGCGCAGACGGCCCGGGGTGGCGACGAGGACGTCGACACCGCGCTCCAGGGCGAAGATCTGGTTGCTCATGGAGGTGCCGCCGCAGACGACCTTCATCTTCAGGCCGAGGACGTCGCCGTAGGGCTGGAGGGCGTCCGCGACCTGCATCGCGAGCTCACGCGTCGGCGTGAGGATGATGGCGCGGGGCTTCTTCTTCTCGGTGTGGCCGCCGGCCAGCGAGGCCAGGGTCGGCAGACCGAAGGAGAGGGTCTTGCCGGAGCCGGTGCGGCCGCGGCCGAGGATGTCCTTGCCGGCCAGGGCGTCCGGGATGGTCGCGGCCTGGATCGGGAAGGGGGCGGTGACACCGTTCTGCGCGAGCTTGCGCACGATGCCGTCCGGCAGACCGAGGTCGCCGAAGGTGAGCGTGGGCTCGGCGTCGGCGTCGGCTTCGGCGTCGAAGTCGGTGTCGAGGGAGTCCTCGAGGGACTCGATGACCTCGTCCGTCTCGATGGCCTCGATCGCCGAGTCGACCGCAAGGGTCTCGACGGCGTCGACGATCTCGTGGGAGTCGTTCTCGGGCATGACGGAACGGTCAGAACTGGAAATGGACATGCGAAATGCGAAACCTTCCGGAGTCTCGGCACGCGCCCAAACTCCGTGAATCGCAAATCGACCGCCTCAATGCGGTCAGCCACGGCTAGGGAGAGTACGCGCCACGCGGCGCTCTTCGGATTCGGCGCCGGGCAATGGGATCAAACGATCTATAACCATACGCACCCTCCCCCGGGTCTGGCAAATCAGTCCGGGCATTACCCCTCTGACCTGCGAAGACCTACGGGGCCGAGAGTCCGCGGCGCCCCCTGCGACCGCAGTCGGACCGCCCGGACCTAGGGCTGGGGGACCTGCGGGTCGGTGCTCGGCTGCGGCCCCGGAGTGGGCGGTTCCGGAGTGGGTTCCGTCACAGGAGGCTCCGGCTCGGAGGGCTTCGGAGCCGGACTGGACGGCTGCTGGCCCCCGCCGGAGCCGCCCGGGGTGCCGGAGCCGCCCGAGCCCCCCGGATCGCCCGGACCGCCCGGGGGCGGCTGCTGGGGCCCCTGGCCGCCCGCTGAACCGCCCGGCCCCGCCGACGGCGAAGGCACCCCCGGCTTGGCGCTCGGCCCGCCGGGGCTCGGTGTGGCCCCGGTCGCGCCGGAGGCCTTGCCGTCCTCCTTGGGCCGGCCGTCCTGGCTCCCCGTACCGTCCTTCGCTCCGTGCCCGTTGCCGCGGACCCCGGAGCCCCGCCCGGAAGCGGAACCCCCGCCCGCGCCGGCCGTCGCCTTCTGGTCCGCCGACGAAGCGGGCCCGGGCTTCGCGGCGTCCTCGCCGACACTCATGCAGCCCGCCGTCGCCGCAACCGCGAGCGCGGTGACGGCGAGTCGGAGGGAAGCGGACAACTGGCGCACGGACGGCACCTCCGGAACCTGGAGACCTGGGGGACGAGCACTCCGCATGAGCGGGTCAATGTGCCCAACTCCCCGTGACCCGTAAGGGACACGCCCCCGCCGTCACCGGCTCTCCGTACGCAGCCGCCCCCTCAGCCCCACAGCCGGCGCGCCATCTGCGCGCCGAGGTGCACGGCGCCCAGCCCGACCAGCACCGAAGCCGCCACGTTCGCCGCCGCGAGGAAGGTCCGGCCCCGTTCGGCCAGCCGGAGCGTCTCGTACGAGAACGTCGAGTACGTGCTCAGCGCCCCGCACAGCCCGGTCCCCAGCAGCAGTTCCAGCCGGGCGGAGGCGGCCCCGGCCGACAGCGCGCCGGCCAGCGTCCCCAGCACCAGGCAGGCGGCCGCGTTGACCGCGAAGGTGCCCCACGGGAACACCGCATCCGGACTGTCCCGCCGCGCCTGCACCGCACGGTCCGTCAGGTAGCGCAGCGGCGCCCCGACGGCCGCGCCCGCCACCACGAGCAGCCAGTTCACGGGCGCCCCCGGACCGCGCGGCGGGTCAGCGAGGCCGCCGCCCACACCGCGCCGAGCGCGGCGGCGGCGGTGAGCCCGGCACAGGCCGCCGCGGCCCCGGCGCGCCCCTCGTCCAGGAGCCGCGAGACGTCCAGGGCATAGGTCGAGAAGGTGGTGAAGCCGCCGAGCACCCCGACCCCGGCGAAGGGCCGCACCAGCGGATGGGCACTCCGGCCGCCCTCGCCGATCAGCACCATCAGGACGCCGATCAGCGCACTGCCGGCCACGTTGATCCAGAAGGTCGCCCACGGGAAGGCCCCGGGACCGGCCGGCCACAGCAGGGAGATCCCGTACCGCGCCGATGCGCCGACCGCGCCGCCCGCCGCCACCGCGGCGAGCACCCGGCCCTGCGGCTCGGCCCGGTGGGCGGGCACGTGCAGGTCGACGTCCGGGTCGACCGCCCCGGCGCCCCCGTCCGGGCCGGGCCCCGGAGGGGTCATCCGTAGCCCAGCGCGTGCAGCCGGTCGTCGTCGATCCCGAAGTGGTGGGCGATCTCGTGGACCACGGTGACCTCCGTCTCCGCGACCACGCTCTCCCGGTCCTCGCACATCCGCAACGTGGGGTTGCGGTAGATGGTGATCCGGTCGGGCAGCACCCCGGCGTACCACTCACCGCGGTCCGTCAGCGGGGTCCCCTCGTACAGGCCGAGGAGCTCGGGGTCGTCGGCGGGCGGCTCGTCCTCGACGAACACCGCCACGTTGTCCATCAGCCGCGTCAGCTCCGGCGGGATGCGGTCCAGGGCCTCTGCGACGAGCTCTTCGAACTCCTCGCGCGTCATCTCCAGCACCCCGCCATTGTCGCTCCGACGGAAACCGTTTTGGCGATAGCTCCCCGGATCCCATATGCTTCTCACGTCCCCGACGCGCTGAGAAGTGCCCGGCGGGCCTTTAGCCCTCATCGTCTAGTGGCCCAGGACGCCGCCCTTTCAAGGCGGTAGCACGGGTTCGAATCCCGTTGGGGGTACGCATTACCGTGTGCAAGACTTGGTCTCGCACACTGCAAGGTCCTGTGGAGCAGTTGGTTAGCTCGCCACCCTGTCAAG
This sequence comes from Streptomyces sp. NPDC058646, assembly GCF_042716875.1. NCBI lineage: Bacteria > Bacillati > Actinomycetota > Actinomycetes > Kitasatosporales > Streptomycetaceae > Streptomyces > Streptomyces sp. NPDC058646. Next base: position 26,318 of record NZ_JBHXRK010000007.1, read on the forward strand.
GTGGAGGTCGCGGGTTCAAGTCCCGTCAGGATCGCTGAAGCCGGAAACGGTTTCGTGGCTGGGTAGCTCAGTTGGTACGAGCGATCGCCTGAAAAGCGATAGGTCGCCGGTTCGACCCCGGCCCCAGCCACCATCAAGAAGGCCCCGTCCTCAGGACGGGGCCTTCCGTGGTTACTCCCCCTCCGCGGCGGGCCCGGCGGGCTCCGCCGCCCCGGCCCTGCGGCGCCACTGCACCAGGCCGGCGGCCGAGGCCCCCGCGGCGACCAGCCCGAGCAGCGCCCAGTCCGGAACGGCGTCCGCGAAGGACGTCACCCACTGCTCCACGGCGAACGAGTCGTCCACGTCCAGCAGTCCCGGCAGCGCGCTCGCCCCGTCGTAGACCAGGAACAGTGCGCCCAGGGTGATGAAGAACAGCCCGGACAGCAGCGAGGTGGTGTGCAGTTCGAGACGGCCCACCGTGAAGGCCCGGCCGCGCAGCCAGCGCCGCCGGCCCAGCCCGAACCGCTCCCAGAGCAGGGCCAGCACGAACAGCGGTACGGCCATCCCCAGCGCGTAGACGGCCAGCAGCAGGCCGCCGTAGACCGGGCTGCCGCTGACCGCCGCGACCGTCAGGACGCTGCCGAGGATCGGGCCCGCGCAGAAGCCCGCCAGCCCGTAGACCGCGCCGAGCGCGTACACCGACAGGGCGGTCGTCGGCCGGATCCGCCCCGACAGCTCCGCGATCCGCCGCGAGGCGAAGCCCAGCCCCAGGATCTGCGCGCAGCCGAGGACGATGATCAGCCAGCCGCCCGCCAGCACCAGCGCGTCGCGGTTGCCGTGGAAGAAGCGCCCGGCGTACGAACCGGCCGCGCCCAGCGGTACGAGGGTGCTCGCGAGGCCGGCGTAGAAGATCCCGGTCCGCGCCAGCAGCCGTGACGCCGAGTCGATCGAGTACGCGAAGAAGGCGGGCAGGAGCAGGGCGCTGCACGGGCTGAACAGCGCGAGGAGGCCGCCCAGCAGGGCGGCCAGGTATCCGATCCCGTTCACTGCTTCGCCGCGGCCTCGGCCTCGGCGACGGCGGCCGTGAAGGCGCCGATCGGCTGGGCGCCGGCGATCGGCTTGCCGTTGACCAGGAAGGACGGGGTGGAGGTGACGCCGATGCGGTAGCCCTCCTCCTGGTCCTTCTTCAGGGCCGCAGCGGCCTGCTCCCCGGCCATGTCGGCCTTGAAGCGCTCCAGATCGGGGACCCCGGCCTCGCGCGCGAGTTCGACCAGGCGGGCCTCGCCGAAGCCCTTCTCCTTCGCCCCGTCGGCGTACGCGGCCGCGTGGAACTGCGCGAAGCGGTCCTGCTGCCCCGCCGCCCAGGCGGCCCTGGCGGCGGCCTCGGACTCGGCGCCGAAGATCGGGAAGTTGCGCCACTCGATCCGCAGGGTGCCCTGGTCGACGTACTTCTTCACCAGTTCGGGCTCGGTGTCACGGGCGAACTTGGCGCAGTAGCCGCACTTGAAGTCCGAGTACTCGATCAGGACGACGGGCGCGTCGGCGCGGCCCAGGGCGAGCTTGTCACCGTCCTCCCGGCGGGCCAGCGCCTTGAGCGCGGCGGCGGGATCGTTGCGGGGCGCGGCCGAGGAGGAGGGCGCGGCCGGGGCGGAGCCGCCGGCGCCCTTCGCGGCGGGGGCCGTGGCCTGCCAGGAGACGATGCCGAGGGTGACGGCGGCGACGGCGACCCCGGCGGAGACGAGCAGCGGCTTGAGGGAGGAGGAACGGGAAGAGGAAGACGGGGAAGGGGACATGCGGGTGCGTTCTCCAGTGGATGCGTATGCGTATGCGGATGCGACGGGCTGGGCCGACCGGCGGTGAACCGGTTCGCCAGGACCTCCTAGACCCGCATCACGGAGAGCTCCACCGGCCCGGGGGCCGGGCGGTCCGGCCCCCGGACGAGCACCCGTACGGACAGGGTGGCACCCGGCCGGTCCGCTGCGGGCACCGGCCGGGCGGGCGGGAGCTGCGCCTGCTCGCCCCCGGCGCGCGGCGGTGCGGCGGGGAGGCCGCCGCGGCCCGGGCCCGCGGGGGCGCACGATGGCCCGCCGTCGCCGCCGAACACGGCGGCCGGGACCGCGACCGGAGCGGAAACCGGAACCCGGGCCGACACTCCCGCCGCCGAAGCCGCGGCAACCGCCGGCACCACGGACGCCGCCCCGCCCGGCACGGAAACCGCCGGAGACCGCTCCGACGAAGCCTGAGCCGGCACGGAAGCCGCCGGGGCCGGCAGGCAGCGGCCGGGCCCGGCGCCGGCTGGGCCGGCGCCGCCAGGAGCACCGCGAGCACGGCCAGCACGGCCTGCACGACGGCGGCGGCCGGCCCTGCGGCCGTCCTGTGCCGCGCGCCGCGGGGCCTGCTGGTGGGCATACGTGGGGCCTCTCACGAAGGCGGATGGGGAACTCGTCCCGAAATGGTACGGGTCCACCCCACAAATGCGTTCGCCACCCGGAGGGCCCAGGTGAGATCCTCGATCAGGTATGTCTACTTCCTTCGCCGCCCTGCAGACGCTTCTCGGTGAGATCTCCCTCCGTGACGCGCACCGCCTCGGCCGCCGCCTCGAAGGCGCCCGCCGCATCCGCAAGCCCGAGGCCCAGCAGGCCGTGCTCGACGAGATCGCCGCGGAGGCCGCGAAGGCCGCCGCGCGGCTGGCCGGCCGTGCCTCCCGGATGCCGGAGGTCACGTATCCCGAGAACCTGCCCGTCAGCCAGAAGAAGGACGATATCGCCGAGGCGATACGCGACCACCAGGTCGTGATCGTCGCGGGCGAGACCGGATCCGGCAAGACCACGCAGATCCCCAAGATCTGCATGGAGCTCGGCCGGGGCGTCCGGGGCATGATCGGGCACACCCAGCCCCGCCGGATCGCGGCCCGCACGGTCGCGGAGCGGATCGCCGAGGAGCTGAAGTCCGAGATCGGCCGGACGGTCGGCTGGAAGGTCCGGTTCACCGACCAGGTGGACCAGGACGCGACCTTCGTGAAGCTGATGACGGACGGCATCCTGCTCGCCGAGATCCAGACGGACCGCGAGCTGCGCGCCTACGACACGATCATCATCGACGAGGCCCACGAGCGGTCCCTGAACATCGACTTCCTGCTGGGCTACCTCGCGACGCTGCTGCCGAAGCGCCCCGACCTCAAGGTCGTGATCACCTCGGCGACGATCGACCCGGAGCGGTTCTCCCGGCACTTCGGGGACGCGCCGATCGTCGAGGTCAGCGGGCGGACGTACCCGGTGGAGGTGCGCTACCGGCCCCTGCTCGAAGAAGAGGGCGACGACAGCGACCGGGACCAGATCACCGCGATCTGCGAGGCCGTGGACGAGCTCCAGTCCGAGGGGCCGGGCGACATCCTGGTCTTCCTCTCCGGGGAGCGGGAGATCCGTGACACGGCGGACGCCCTGAACAAGCGGAACCTCCGCTCCACCGAGGTCCTCCCCCTCTACGCGCGCCTCTCGCACGCCGAGCAGCACCGCGTCTTCCAGCAGCACACCGGCCGCCGGATCGTCCTCGCGACGAACGTCGCCGAGACCTCCCTGACCGTCCCGGGCATCAAGTACGTGATCGACCCGGGTACGGCCCGCATCTCCCGCTACAGCCACCGCACGAAGGTGCAGCGGCTGCCCATCGAGCGGATCTCCCAGGCCAGCGCCAACCAGCGCAAGGGCCGCTGCGGCCGCACCAGCGACGGCATCTGCATCCGTCTCTACTCCGAGGACGACTTCGACGCGCGTCCGGAGTTCACGGACGCCGAGATCCTGCGCACCAACCTGGCTTCCGTCATCCTCCAGATGACCGCGGCGGGACTCGGCGAGATCGAGAAGTTCCCCTTCATCGACCCGCCGGACCACCGCAACATCCGCGACGGCGTGCAGCTCCTCCAGGAGCTCGGCGCCCTGGACCCCTCGGAGAAGGACGCCCGCAAGAGGCTGACCCCGATGGGCCGCCAGCTCTCGCAGCTGCCCGTGGACCCGCGCCTGGCCCGCATGGTCGTGGAGGCCGACAGGAACAACTGCGTCCGCGAGGTCATGGTCATCGCGGCGGCCCTGTCCATCCAGGACCCGCGCGAGCGCCCCTCGGACAAGCAGACCCAGGCCGACCAGTACCACGCCCGCTTCAAGGACGAGACCAGCGACTTCCTGGCCTTCCTGAACATGTGGCGCTACGTCCGGGAGCAGCAGAAGGAGCGGGGCTCCTCCTCCTTCCGCCGGATGTGCAAGCAGGAGTACCTGAACTTCCTGCGGATCCGGGAGTGGCAGGACATCTACTCGCAGCTGCGCACGGTCGCCAAGACGATGGGCATCCACGTCAACGAGGCCGACGCCCCCGAGCACAGCGTCCACGTGTCGCTGCTGGCCGGGCTGCTCTCGCACATCGGCCTGAAGGACACCGACAAGAACGAGTACCTGGGTGCCCGCTCGGCCAAGTTCGCGGTCTTCCCGGGCTCGGCGCTCTTCAAGAAGCAGCCGAAGTTCGTCATGTCGGCGGAGCTGGTCGAGACCTCGCGGCTGTGGGCCCGGGTGAACGCCAAGGTGGAGCCCGAGTGGGTGGAGCCGCTCGCCCAGCACCTGATCAAGCGCACGTACAGCGAGCCGCACTGGGAGAAGGACCAGGCGGCGGTGATGGCGTACGAGAAGGTCACGCTGTACGGCGTACCGATCGTGGCCCAGCGGAAGATCAACTACGGGCGGATCGACCCCGAGGTCTCGCGCGAGCTGTTCATCCGCAACGCGCTGGTCGAGGGCGACTGGCGGACCCACCACAAGTTCTACGCCGACAACCGCAAGCTCCTCACCGAGGTGGAGGAGCTGGAGAACCGGGCCCGGCGCCGCGACATCGTGGTGGACGACGAGACCCTCTTCGACTTCTACGACCAGAAGATCCCCGAACACGTGGTCTCCGGGGCCCACTTCGACTCCTGGTGGAAGCACAAGAAGCGCGAGGAGCCCGAACTCCTCGACTTCGAGCGCGCGATGCTGCTGACCGAGAAGGCGGCCGGGGTCACGAAGGCCGACTACCCGGACTCCTGGCGCCAGGGGCAGCTGAAGTTCCGGGTGACCTACCAGTTCGAGCCGGGCGCGGACGCGGACGGCGTGACCGTCCACATCCCGCTCCAGGTGCTCAACCAGGTCACCGGCGAGGGCTTCGACTGGCAGATCCCCGGACTGCGGGAAGAGGTCGTCACCGAGCTGATCCGCTCGCTGCCCAAGCCGATCCGCCGGCACTACGTGCCCGCGCCGAACTTCGCGTCCCGTTTCCTGGACACGGCGGTGCCCCTCCAGGAGCCGCTGCCGGTGACCCTCGCGCGCGAGCTCCAGCGGATGGTCGGAGTCCCGGTGTCGGCCGAGGACTTCGACCTGAGCAGGATCCCGGACCACCTGAAGATCACCTTCCGGATCGTCGACGAGCGCCGCAAGAACCTCGCCGAGGACAAGGACCTGGAGGCCCTGCGGCTGCGGCTGAAGCCCAAGGCCCGCCAGGCCCTGTCCAAGGCCGCCGCGGCCACCGCCGAGCGGGCGGGCGGCGAGTCGGTGGAGCGGACCGGGCTGACCGACTGGACGATCGGCACGCTGACCCCGGTCTTCGAGACCCGGCGGGCGGGCCAGCCGGTGAAGGCGTACCCCGCGCTGGTGGACGACGGAGCGGCAGCGGGCACGGTCTCCGTACGGCTCTTCGACACCGAGGCCGAGCAGCAGCAGGCGATGTGGCTGGGCACCCGGAAGCTGATCCTGCTGAACATCCCGGTGAACCCGGCGAAGTTCGCCTCGGACCACCTGACCAACCAGCAGAAGCTGGCCCTGTCCAGGAACCCGCACGGCTCCATCCAGGCGCTGTTCGACGACTGCGCGACCGCGGCGGCCGACCAGCTGATCGCCGACCACGGCGGCCCCGCGTGGGACGAGGCGGGCTTCCGCAGGCTCTACGAGGCCGTACGGGCCGACCTGGTGGACACCACCGTCAAGACGGTCGGGCAGGTCCAGCAGGTACTGGCCGCCTGGCAGTCCTGCGAACGCCGCCTGAAGGCCACCAGCAGCCTCGCCCTGGTCGCGAACCTGCAGGACGTGAAGACCCAGCTCGCGGCCCTCGTGCCGGCCGGCTTCGTGACCCTGACCGGCCTGCGCAGGCTGCCGGACCTGATGCGCTACCTGGTGGCGGCGGACCGGCGGCTCCAGCAGATGCCCACGGGCGTCCAGCGCGACACCACGCGCATGGAGAAGGTCCACGAGATGCAGGACGAGTACGCCTGGCTCCTGGAGCAGCTGCCGAAGGGGCGTCCGGTCCCGTCCACGGTCACCGACATCCGCTGGATGATCGAGGAACTGCGGGTCAGTTACTTCGCCCACGCGCTCGGCACGGCCTACCCGATCTCCGACAAGCGGATCGTGAAGGCCGTGGATGCGGCCGCCCCGTGATCGGGTTCGACCGCACCCCCTGAGCTGCTGTACAGTCTGATTCGCAGCCAAGCAATCGGCCGCACAGCAAGGACCTGTGGAGCAGTTGGTTAGCTCGCCACCCTGTCAAGGTGGAGGTCGCGGGTTCAAGTCCCGTCAGGTTCGCAGAAACGTCAGGGCCCGCATCCCCCAGGGGATGCGGGCCCTGACGCGTTGACGGGTCCGTACGCCGCCCTCCCGGCGCCAAGCCCCGGCCGCGCACGCAGCGCCGCCCCTCGCGCTCTCGTGCTCCCCCGGCGGCCCGTCCGGCCCCCGGGGGCTTGCAGGGCCCTCGGGCCGCCGGCACCGCCCCTCCGGGCGTCGTGGGCGCTGGGGCGCCGAGAATCCCCCGTTCGCGTGATGCGCTCTGCGACGCCTGTCCCCTTACGGGGTGCATTGCCGCAAACACAAGAGTGATCATCTGTGACGGGAGTCACCGCATGAGTTTTTGGGACTTGTACTTTTATCGCACTCATACGCCGCCTCGATTTAATATGTGCAATTGCACCTGCCCCTGGCGCGCCCCGCGCCGGCCCCGCCCCAGCCCTGACCTGGGCATAAAAAAGATCGCGCTGGACCCGGCGGAGTCCAGCGCGACCGAACGACTGAAGGGCCTGTTGGGGCAGGCCCGGTCGTATGAAGCTATGTAGGTTTCATCGGATTGGGGGACCCGATATAAACCCGTTAAAGCGGGGTGTTACGAGACCTCAGGCCTCGCTGCGCTGCTGCGGAATTCCCGCGAGCAGTGCGCGGACCTCGGCCTCGCGGTAACGGCGGTGTCCACCCAGGGTGCGGATGGACGTGAGCTTGCCAGCCTTGGCCCAGCGGGTGACCGTCTTCGGGTCCACGCGGAACATCGTGGCAACCTCAGCCGGGGTCAGCAGCGGCTCGGCATCAGGGGTGCGAGCGGTCATGAGCGGCCTCCTCGGGAGAACCGAACCATCTCGGTTCTTTCCTCTAAATTCTGCACCTTGGCCCGCGGTGCCCGAAATGGACATACGCGGGCCGAGTCGGTTATAGGACGAACGGCTTGTCCTCGGCACTACAACTACACCATCCGTCCAGCCTCGACGGCCAAACCGATGGAATTGCCCTCCGAGGTGTTCATCAGCGGCGGAAGCCGATGGACCGACCTATAACGGACGGTCACCCCACTGTGACGATCAGTCACAGAGCGATCAGGAGTCGTCAGACCCCCCGTAGAGCGCAATGCCGAGCATTCCGCCCGAAGTTGGACGGAAGGAACCCTCCCCGGACTCCTTGTCCTATTTTGGCACGAGGGTAGGGGAAGGGCGCAAGGGTGTAGTTAGTGCGGTCCGTCACCCTTGGGCCAATGGCCCGTATCGGGACGTAGGTCCTGGTACTAGGACCCAAATGTAGTGATCAAGGCGCTGATCAGCCAGTTGTGACCGATCGACCGATAGGCAACGGTACGTTCCCGGGAGACGGAGCCGTTCCGGGCGTTCCACGCGAGGAAGCGAAGAACACCCGGCCGGCCTCGGCGCACCCGCCGGAACCGCCGCTAGTTCGCGAAGAGCCTCTCCCGGACCGCCCGCCACCGCTCCGCCAGCCCCTCGTACGTCTCGGCCGCCCCCGCCGCGTCACCGGCCCGCAAGGCGGCGATACCCGCCGCCAGGTCCTTCGCCGAGCGGTCGGCCGCCAGCCGGTCCGCCGGCAGCGCGTACAGCAGCCCGCCGTAGTCCAGCTCGACCATCGAACGCGGGTGGAACTCCTCCAGCCAGCTCCCGACCTCCACCAGGCCCTCGGCCAGCAGCCCGTAGCCCTCCGCCTCGCGCAGGGTCCGCAGGGACCGGGCCAGCCTCCGCCTCGCCTGCACCATGGGCGTCCGGTAGCGCAGCAGCTCGCCCGGGCGGTGCTCCCGTTCCTCGTCCCCGAACAGCACGAACCAGCGCAACGGCACCTGCCACACCCCCGTACGGATCCACGGGCGCGCGTCGGGGTTCCGCTCCCGCCAGCGCTCGTACTCCTCGGCCGCCTGCCGGCGCACCACCGGCGGGAGCGCGGCGTCCAGCACCGGAGCCGGGAACCACTCCACGAGCTCCTGGAGCGCGAGCCAGCCGCGCAGCCTCGTCCGCCACGGGCAGACCAGCAGCACCCCGCCCACCTCCGCCGTGAAGGCGTCGGCGCTCTCGTGCTCCGGCACCCCGACCACGGGCACCCGGACCAGATCCTCCAGCGACCGGCGCAGTTCGTCCTGGGCCGTCGGGGTCACCCCGCGCCGGGCGTAGGCGGCCCAGTGCGTGCGCTCCGACTCCGGGAAGGCCGCCAGCGGCTCGTAGACGCGCAGATAGGAGGCGTACGGGACGGTCGGCGCCGAACGCGCGGCGGGCAGCAGGGGATCGGTTGATTCGCTCACGCTCTCGTACTGCCCCTTCGAAGGGCCCGGTTCACCTCCCGCGCCCGGCTTGGCGCCGACGGGAACCGGGTCCGGTACTCCTGCCGGGTTCCGATCCACGGACAGGGCGACCGCGTGCGCCCCGCAGGTCTTACGCTGCTCCCAGCACGCCCTCCCCACCCGCAGGGGGGCGCCATTCCGCCGCATCTCACCCATGGGAGTCACCACCGTGACCGAAATGACCGACGGCGTCCTGCACACCCTGTTCCGCACGGAGCAGGGCGGCCACGAGCAAGTCGTGCTGTGCCAGGACCGCGCCACCGGACTGAAGGCCGTCATCGCGATCCACTCCACCGCCCTGGGCCCCGCCCTCGGCGGTACCCGCTTCCACGCCTACGCCTCGGACGAGGAAGCCGTCCTCGACGCGCTGAACCTCTCGCGCGGCATGTCGTACAAGAACGCCCTCGCCGGTCTCGACCTCGGCGGCGGCAAGGCAGTGATCATCGGTGACCCCGACGTCCTCAAGAGCGAGGAACTCCTGCTGGCCTACGGCCGGTTCGTGGAGTCCCTCGGGGGCCGCTACGTGACGGCCTGCGACGTCGGCACCTACGTGGCGGACATGGACGTCGTGGCCCGCGAGACCCGCTGGGCGACCGGCCGCTCCCCCGAGAACGGCGGTGCCGGCGACTCCTCCGTGCTCACCGCCTTCGGCGTCTTCCAGGGCATGCGCGCGAGCGCGCAGCACGTCTGGGGCGACCCGACCCTCCGCGGTCGCAAGGTCGCCGTCGCGGGCGTCGGCAAGGTCGGGCACTACCTGGTCGAGCACCTGCTGGAGGACGGTGCCGAGGTCGTCATCACCGACCCGCGCCAGGAGTCCGTCCAGCGGATCCTCGACAAGCACCCGGGCAAGGTCACCGCGGTCGCCGACACGGACGCGCTGATCCGCGTGGAGGGGCTGGACATCTACGCCCCCTGCGCGCTCGGCGGCGCCCTGGACGACGAGACGGTCGCGGCCCTCACGGCCAAGGTCGTGTGCGGTGCGGCGAACAACCAGCTCGCCCACCCGGGCATCGAGAAGGACCTCGCCGACCGCGGGATCCTCTACGCCCCGGACTACGTGGTGAACGCGGGCGGCGTCATCCAGGTCGCCGACGAGCTGCACGGCTTCGACTTCGACCGCTGCAAGGCCAAGGCCGCGAAGATCTTCGACACCACCCTGGCCATATTCGCTCGTGCGAAGGCGGACGGGATCCCGCCCGCCGCGGCGGCCGACCGCATCGCCGAGCAGCGCATGGCGGACGCCCGCGCCGCCCGCGCGGTCTAGCCCCGGGCCAGGACCCTCCGGGGCCCTCCGGGTGCGCCCGCCGGGGTGCGGCGAGACGGAACTCACTGCGCTTCGGCGGGTCGCCCGCCAGGAAAGGGTTAAAATCGCAGCTGACCAGCGAGGACGGGGCGCCCCGCTGGTTCTGCACCGGGGCACGTCATGCGGGCGGCGTACCGTATGGCCGCGGAAGCAGGTACCGTTAAACCCCTACGGACGGTCTCTCCACCGAGAGCCCGCTCCGAACCATGAACGCGTGTCAGACTCTGGGGCCGTCGAGCCCCGTCACCGAGGGGGTCGAGCCATGGGGCGCGGCCGGGCCAAGGCCAAGCAGACAAAGGTCGCCCGCCAGCTGAAGTACAACAGCGGCGGGACTGACCTCTCGCGTCTGGCCAACGAGCTGGGCGCATCGCCGACGGAACCGCTGCCTGTCAGCGAGCCGGTCGAGGTCGATGACGATCTGGATGACGACGACGACCCGTACGCCAAGTACGCGGAGCTGTACAACAGCGATGACGACGACGAGGACGAAGAGTCCGGTCCGTCGGCACAGCGTCGCGGCGCTTGACGCTCCGACACGTCTGCACAGCAGGTCTCAAGCACGGAAACCCGGCCCAGGGCATCGCCCCGGGCCGGGTTTCCGTGCTGCTCAGCTCGCGTACGAACCGGTGAGGGTGGCGCCCTCGGCGTGGTCGCCGCGGTCGAGGATCTCGCCCGCGACCCAGGCGTCGACGCCCCGGTCGCCCAGCGCGGTCAGGGCCGCGTCCACCGACTCGGCGGGCACGACGGCCATCATGCCGACGCCCATGTTCAGCGTCTTCTCCAGTTCCAGCTGCTCGACCTGACCCGCCGTACCGACCAGGTCGAAGATCGCCCCGGGGGCCCAGGTCGAACGGTCGACCGTGGCGTGCAGGTGGTCCGGGACCACCCGCGCCAGGTTGGCCGCCAGGCCGCCGCCGGTGATGTGCGAGAAGGCGTGCACCTCGGCCGTACGGGTGAGGGCGAGGCAGTCGAGCGAGTAGATCTTGGTGGGCTCCAGCAGTTCCTCACCGAGGGTGCGGCCGAGCTCCGCGATCTCCTGCTCCAGGGACATTCCGGCCCGGTCGAAGAGGACGTGCCGGACCAGCGAGTACCCGTTCGAGTGAAGGCCGGACGAAGCCATCGCGATGACGGCGTCCCCCGTACGGATGCGATCCGCGCCGAGCAGCCGGTCGTACTCCACGACACCGGTGCCGGCGCCCGCCACGTCGAAGTCGTCCGGGCCCAGCAGACCCGGGTGTTCGGCGGTCTCGCCGCCCACCAGGGCGCAGCCGGCGAGGACACAGCCCTCGGCGATGCCCTTGACGATGGCCGCGACACGCTCGGGATGCACCTTGCCGACGCAGATGTAGTCGGTCATGAAGAGCGGCTCGGCGCCGCAGACGACGATGTCGTCCATGACCATCGCGACCAGGTCGTGGCCGATGGTGTCGTACACGCCGAGCTGGCGGGCGATGTCCACCTTGGTGCCCACCCCGTCGGTGGCGGAGGCGAGGAGCGGACGCTCGTAGCGCTTGAGGGCGGAGGCGTCGAAGAGGCCGGCGAAACCGCCGAGGCCGCCGAGGACCTCGGGGCGCTGGGTCTTCTTCACCCACTCCTTCATCAGCTCGACGGCGCGGTCTCCGGCTTCGATGTCGACGCCCGCGGCTGCGTAGCTGGCACCGGTGGTCTTCTCTGTCATGACAGGAGAGAGCTTTCGTGTCGTTACTGCGGGTGGTGCCGGGCCCTGGGAAAAGCCTGAAAGACAGGGCCCGGCGCAGGTTGAGCCTGGGGGTGCCTGCGGACCGGAGCGCGGGGCTACGGGCGGCGGAGGGCGTCGGCGGCGTCCTTGCCGCCCGCGATCTCGGACTCCAGCAGCTGCTTGCCCAGGAGCTGCGGGTCGGGCAGCTCCATCGGGTACTCGCCGTCGAAGCAGGCACGGCAGAGGTTGGGCTTCTGGATGGTGGTCGCCTCGACCATCGCGTCGAGCGAGATGTACGAGAGCGAGTCCGCGCCCAGCGACGTGGCGATCTCGTCGACCGTCATGCCGTTGGCGATCAGCTCGGCCCGGGTGGCGAAGTCGATGCCGAAGAAGCACGGCCACTTCACCGGGGGCGAGGAGATCCGGATGTGGACCTCCGCCGCGCCCGCCTCGCGGAGCATCTTGACCAGGGCGCGCTGGGTGTTGCCGCGGACGATCGAGTCGTCGACGACCACCAGGCGCTTGCCCCGGATGACTTCCTTGAGGGGGTTGAGCTTCAGGCGGATGCCGAGCTGGCGGATCGTCTGCGAGGGCTGGATGAACGTCCGGCCCACATAGGCGTTCTTCACCAGACCGGATCCGTACGGGATCCCGCTGGCCTCGGCGTAACCGACGGCGGCGGGCGTGCCGGACTCCGGCGTCGCTATCACCAGATCGGCGTCGACCGGGGCTTCCTTGGCGAGGCGCCGGCCCATCTCGACACGCGAGAGATAGACGTTCCGGCCGGCGATGTCGGTGTCCGGGCGCGCCAGGTAGACGTACTCGAAGACACAGCCCTTGGGCTTTGCTTCCGCGAAGCGCGAGGTGCGCAGGCCGTTCTCGTCGATCGCGATGAGCTCGCCCGGCTCGACCTCGCGGACGAAGCTGGCGCCGCAGATGTCGAGGGCGGCGGTCTCGCTCGCCACCACCCAGCCGCGCTCCAGGCGGCCGAGGACCAGCGGGCGGATGCCCTGCGGGTCACGGGCGGTGTAGAGGGTCCCCTCGTCCATGAAGACGAGCGAGAAGGCTCCCTTGACCTGCGGGAGGACCTTGGCGGCCGACTCCTCGACGGTCAGGGGCTTGCCGTCGTCGTCCGTCTGCCCGGCCAGCAGGGCCGTGACGAGGTCGGTGTCGTTGGTGGCCGCCACCTGGGTGGCGCGGCCGTCCTGACGGGGGAGGTCGGCGACCATCTCGGCGAGCTCGGCGGTGTTCACCAGGTTGCCGTTGTGACCCAGGGCGATCGAGCCGTGGGCGGTCGCGCGGAAGGTGGGCTGCGCGTTCTCCCAGACGGAGGCTCCGGTGGTCGAATAGCGGGCGTGACCGACCGCGATATGACCTTGGAGCGAGCCGAGAGAGGTTTCGTCGAAGACCTGGGACACGAGGCCCATGTCCTTGAAGACGAGGATCTGGGAACCGTTGCTCACAGCGATTCCCGCGGACTCTTGTCCGCGGTGCTGCAGTGCATACAGTCCGAAGTAGGTGAGCTTGGCGACCTCTTCACCCGGAGCCCAGACACCGAAGACGCCGCAAGCGTCCTGGGGGCCTTTCTCTCCGGGGAGCAGGTCGTGGTTGAGTCGTCCATCACCACGAGGCACAACTCCGAGTGTAGGCGAGATCGACCACTGGTCCGAATTGGGTACGGCCGGGAAATGTCACAGCACAGAGGGTGACCGGACGCTTCCGTCCCGGGCTTCGGATCACCTTGTGGAGACGTACGAATGCATTCGTCGGGCTCTCGCTCCCTGCAGCCCCTCGGTGACCGCACCGTCACCCTCGCGGAGCGCCGCCGGGTAGACCTGGTCCGTGTCGCGAGCGCCGTCATCCGCTGGTCCGCGTAGCCGCAACTCCTTCTTTCCCGTCCCCCTTTCCGTCCGCCCCGCCGTGCCCGCGCGCGGTCCCGCGCCCGCCCGGGGGCAGCGGGTGGACCCTGGCCTGGACCACCTGTGTCTTCGTACGAGAACGAGCCGTCCCGACGCGCCTCACCCGGGCTGATCAGTGGCCGTCCGCGGCGCCGCCGGGCTCACTCGGCGGCGGAGGCCGCGCCGGCCGTCAGGCCCGTGCCGTCGGGTGCGGTGAGGGTCAGCTGCCGGCCCTGGACCCGCCAGGTGAGCGGGCCGCTGCCGAAGAGCCCGGTGAGCGTCCGCTCCACCTCGCCGGCCGGGCCCTCGCAGGCCATCCGGGTGGCGGTGAGGGGCCCGAAGGTGACCGAGGAACCGTCGACGGTGGCCGGGGCGCTGAACCGGTTGCAGCCGAGGGCGCCGCTCGCCGTGCCGTCGGCGGCAAGGGTGAAGCGGGCCCTGCCGGCCGCCTCGGCCGGTACGGAGGCTGCGGTCCCGCCGCTCAGCAGGGAGTCGACGGTCCACTCGGTGGCGGTGAGCGGGGCGTCCGGGACCGGGGGCTTGGAGCTCATGGCGATGGTGCTCCCGTCGGTGGTCTTCAGGGTGAGCCGGTCCGGGCCCCGGTCGACTGCGAGACGGCCCTGGAACAGCTTGGCGAAGGCGTTCTCGAAGTCCGTGTGCTCGCAGGCCATGTCCGTGTTGACGCCCCGGGTGACGCTCAGCGCCGCGTCACCGTGCAGCGTGACCTGTGCTGTGAAGCCGTTGCAGCCGTAGTTGCCCGTGGCCCGTTCCTGCCCGATGTCGACGCGGGCCACGTCGGGCGCGTGCAGGGTGCGGCCGCCGGTGGTCAGGGACTCGACGCCCCAGGAACCGAGGGGCCCGTCGAGACGCGGGGCGCTCCCGCTCTCCGTGACCCGGCCGCAGCCGGAGAGGCCGAGGGTGAGGACGAGGGCGACCCCGAGGGGTGCGCCCAGGACGCGGACGTGCCGGTAGGTACGCATGCCCCTGGGACGGAGCGGCGGCCAGGACGGTTCCCCCGTTCCCCCGGCCCCGCCGCGCTCAGCCCATCAGCGGGAGCAGCGCCGACAGGTCGGCCCGCTCACCGCTGGCCCGCACCCGCGCCTGCGCGACGGACTCCGCCCAGCCGCCGCGGCCCGTGGCCAGCCGGATCCAGGTCAGCGGGTCGGTCTCCACCACGTTGGGCGGGGTGCCGCGGGTGTGCCGGGGCCCCTCGACGCACTGGACCACCGCGAACGGGGGCACCCGTACCTCCACCGAGGCCCCCGGGGCCTTCACCGCCAGGGCGTCCGCGAGGACCCGGGTGCAGGCGGCCAGCGCCTGCCGGTCGAGGGGGATGTCCAGCTCCGCGGCCCGGTTCAGGTCGTCGGTGTGGACGACCAGCTCGACGGTCCGGGTGACCAGGAAGTCGGCGACGGTCATCCCGCCGATCCACAGCGGCAGCAGGTGCCCGCCGGGCAGGACCTCCAGCAGCTCGGCGAACCGGGCACCGGTCCGCCCGTACAGCGCGTCCAGCGGTTCCGGGGTCCGGCCGGGCTCCGCGTCCGCCGCACGGTGCGCACCGGCGATCTTCCCGGCGATCGGCCCGGTCGCGAACGGCCAGGTCTGCACGGTGACTTCCGCGCGTACGGCGGGCGGCCGGGCGGCGGCCCCGGCGAGCGAGCCGACCGCCCAGGCCAGGTGCTCCGCCAGGTCCCGTACGGTCCAGTCGCCGAGCTGCGCGGGGCGCGCCAGGCGCTCCTCGTCCAGCCCGCGCACCGCCTCGGCCACGTGGCCGAACTGGGCCAGGACGGCCTTGCGGATCCTGGCGGGGTCGTAGGTACGGGTCTTGGGTGCCATGCGGCGAGTCTGCCCGATCAGTCGCCGCCACCGCCGCAGCCTCCGCCACCACTGCTCCCGCCGTCACCACTGCTCCCGCCGTCACCGCTGCCGCACGACGAGGAGGTGCCCCAGGCGAAATCGACGCCCCCGTACCCGCCCCGCGCCGCCCGGGCGGCCCGCTCCACGCGCCGGCGCTCGTCCTCCTCGCGCTTCCTGAGCGTGTACGAGGTCCCGGCCGGCCGCCACGGCCGCAGGGCGTGGCGGCGCAGCGGCAGCAGCGGGGCGGTCGTGACGGCGGTGACGATCCGGGTGTCGCTCTCGTAGAGGGCGTGGACGAGGGCGACTTCGGCGCCCTCGGCCGCCACCCCGTACAGGAGCGCCTCGAAGGGCTCGCGCCGCGCGTCGATGTCGTGGTGCTCGGCGCGCAGCCGGCTCTCCTCGCCCGCGGCCAGCAGCCGGCCAGGTCCCGTCCCCCGGCTGTCGCGGTACCGGTCGCGGAAGGCGATCAGGGGCTCGGCCGAGGTCGTCACGGCGTCCGCCACCAGCCGGCAGGGCCCGGCGACCGGCTTGCGCACGCCGACGCGCAGCACCGGCTGCGGCCCCGCGAGCAGCCTTTGGGCGGCGCGCCGCGCCTGGAGGCCGCGGCCGAACAGGGTCGTGCCGGGGGTCAGCAGCAGGAGGGCGACGACCTGCTGCCCGACGGCGTCGTACGGGCTGCCCGTCCCGGCCGCCCGCAGGTCCTCGGCCAGACCCCAGGCCAGGAGCCCGGCGGCGGCCAGGCAGAGCGCGGCGCCGGGTGCGATGAGCCGTCGGCCGCGCTGCCGGTGCCCCCGGGTGAGGGGCTGCGGCACCGGGTGGCGGGCGCCCCCGGCCGCCGCGAGGAACAGCTCCCGCTGCCGGCTCCGGGACTTCAGCCGCAGCGCCACCCCGGTGGACGCCCAGGCGCACAGGGCCAGCACCAGCCAGGCGCCGGGGCCGTCGGAGCGGTCGGGGAGGACGAGGCGGGCGGCGGTGTCCAGGGCCGTGAGGCAGGCGCAGGCGAGGGCCGCGCCGGGCAGGAAGCGGTACCAGGGGGCCAGGGCGAGGAGCAGGACGGCGCCGGGATAGCCGGTCCACGAGGTCCCGGCTCCGTCCGCGTCGGATCCGTACCGGGCGAGGAGGGCGATCGCGAGGAGGACCAGCGGTACGAGGGCCCAGCACACGACGGTCGGCGCGAAGGGCCACGGCACGCGGGCCCCGCCCCAGCGCCGGGCGTCCTCGGGCCTCCAGACGGGGGCGCCGTCGCCGGGTATCGCCGCTCCGGGCAGGTTCTTGACGATGCTCACGGCGCCAGTATGCGGAGCTGCCCGCCGGGCTCCGAACGGATTGGGGGGCGGAGCCGCCACGCCCCGGCCGCCCCGGCACGTGCGCGAGCCCCCGTCCGGAGGGGATCCGGGCGGGGGCTCGTCGGCGTACGACGGGCGGGGATCAGGCCAGCAGGGCCGGGATCGTCGCCTCGTGGGCCTCGCGGAGTTCGGCCAGCGGGAGGGTGAACTCGCCCTGGATCTCGATCTCGTCGCCGTCCACCACGCCGATGCGGGTGGCCGGCAGGCCCCGCGCACCGCACATGTCGGTGAAGCGGAGCTCCTCGCTGCGCGGGACGGCCACGACGGCCCGGCCCGCGGACTCGGAGAACAGGAAGGTGAAGGCGTCCAGGCCCTCGGGCACCACGATCCGGGCACCGTTGCCGCCGCGCAGGCAGGACTCGGTGAGCGCCTGGATGACGCCGCCGTCCGACAGGTCGTGCGCGGCGTCGATCATGCCGTCGCGCGACGCGGAGATGAGGATCTCGCCCAGCAGCTTCTCGCGGCCCAGGTCCACCTTGGGCGGCAGGCCGCCGAGGTGGTCGTGGACGACCTGGGACCAGGCCGAACCGCCGAACTCCTCGGCCGTGTCGCCCAGCAGGTAGAGCAGCTGGCCGGCCTCCGAGAACGCCATCGGGGTACGGCGGTTGACGTCGTCGATCACACCGAGGACCGCCACGACCGGAGTCGGGTGGATCGCGGTGTCGCCCGTCTGGTTGTAGAGGGAGACGTTGCCGCCGGTCACCGGGGTGCCCAGCTCCAGACAGCCGTCCGCGAGACCGCGGGTGGCCTCGGCGAACTGCCACATCACGTCCGGGTCCTCGGGGGAGCCGAAGTTCAGGCAGTTCGAGATCGCCAGGGGCTTCGCACCGGTCGCCGCGACGTTGCGGTACGACTCCGCGAGCGCCAGCTGGGCACCCGCGTAGGGGTCGAGCTTGGCGAAGCGGCCGTTGCCGTCGGTGGACATGGCCACGCCGAGGTTGGACTCCTCGTCGATGCGGACCATGCCCGCGTCCTCGGGCTGCGCCAGCACGGTGTTGCCCTGCACGAAGCGGTCGTACTGGTCGGTGACCCACGACTTGGAGGCCTGGTTCGGGGAGGAAACCAGCGCCAGGACCTGCGCGCGCAGCTCCTCGGAGGTCTGCGGGCGGGGCAGCCGGCCTGCGTCGTCGGCCTGCAGCGCGTCCTGCCAGGAGGGGCGCGCGTACGGACGGTGGTAGACGGGGCCCTCGTGGGCGACGGTGCCCGGGGGCACGTCCACGATCTGCTCGCCGTGCCAGAAGATCTCCAGGCGCTCGCCGTCGGTCACCTCACCGATGACGGTGGCGATGACGTCCCACTTCTCGCAGATCTCCATGAAGCGGTCGACGTACTGCGGCTCGACGATGGCGCACATGCGCTCCTGCGACTCGCTCATGAGGATCTCCTCGGGCGAGAGCGTCGCGTCGCGCAGCGGCACGGTGTCCAGTTCGACGCGCATGCCGCCGGATCCGGCGGAGGCCAGCTCGCTCGTGGCGCAGGAGAGCCCGGCGCCGCCGAGGTCCTGGATGCCCGCGACCAGCTTCTCCTTGAAGATCTCCAGGGTGCACTCGATGAGGAGCTTCTCCTGGAAGGGGTCGCCGACCTGGACGGCGGGCCGCTTGGTGGGCTTGGTGTCGTCGAAGGTCTCGGACGCGAGGACCGAGACGCCGCCGATGCCGTCGCCACCGGTGCGGGCGCCGTAGAGGATGACCTTGTTGCCGGGGCCGGAGGCCTTGGCGAGGTGGATGTCCTCGTGCTTCATCACGCCGATGCAGCCGGCGTTCACGAGCGGGTTGCCCTGGTAGCAGGCGTCGAAGACGACCTCGCCGCCGATGTTGGCCAGGCCCAGGCAGTTGCCGTAGCCGCCGATGCCCGCGACCACGCCCGGCAGGACGCGCCGGGTGTCGGGGTGGTCGGCCGCGCCGAAGCGCAGCGGGTCCACGACCGCGA
Source organism: Streptomyces sp. NPDC058646 (assembly GCF_042716875.1). Lineage (NCBI taxonomy): Bacteria > Bacillati > Actinomycetota > Actinomycetes > Kitasatosporales > Streptomycetaceae > Streptomyces > Streptomyces sp. NPDC058646. The sequence goes on from NZ_JBHXRK010000007.1 coordinate 45,194, forward strand.
CCGGGCGGGCGCCCATGGCCAGGATGTCGCGGACGATGCCGCCGATGCCGGTGGCCGCACCCTGGTAGGGCTCGATGTACGAGGGGTGGTTGTGCGACTCGACCTTGAAGGTGACCGCGTAGCCCTGACCGACGTCGACGACACCGGCGTTCTCGCCGATGCCGACGAGCATGGCGTCGTTCTGCGGGACCTTCTCGCCGAACTGCTTCAGGTGGACCTTGCTGCTCTTGTACGAGCAGTGCTCGGACCACATGACCGAGTACATGGCGAGTTCGGCGCCGGTCGGGCGGCGGCCGAGGATCTCCCGGATGCGGGCGTACTCGTCCTCCTTGAGGCCGAGCTCCTTCCAGGGCTGCGAGGCGTCCGGGGTCTCGCTGGCGTTCTTGACGGTGTCGAGGCTCATGCGCTGACCAGCTTCTTCAGGACCGAGGTGAAGAACGGGAGACCGTCGGTGCGGCCCGTCCCGATCAGCGGCTCGACCGCGTGCTCGGGGTGCGGCATGAGACCGACGACGTTGCCTGCGGCGTTGGTGATGCCGGCGATGTCGCGCAGCGATCCGTTGGGGTTGCCGTCCAGGTAGCGGAAGGCCACGCGGCCTTCGGCCTCCAGTTCGTCGAGCGTGCGCTCGTCGGCGGTGTAGCGGCCGTCCACGTTCTTCAGCGGGACGGAGATCTCCTGGCCGGCGGTGTAGTCCCCGGTCCAGGCGGTCCCCGTGCTCTCCACGCGCAGCTTCTGGTCGCGGCAGATGAAGTGGAGGTGGTTGTTGCGGAGCATCGCCCCCGGCAGCAGGTGGGCCTCGGTGAGGACCTGGAAGCCGTTGCAGATGCCGAGGACGGGCATGCCCGCCCTGGCCTGGTCGATGACGGTCTCCATCACCGGCGAGAAGCGGGAGATGGCTCCGGCGCGCAGGTAGTCCCCGTAGGAGAAGCCGCCCGCGAGGACGACCGCGTCGACCTGGTGCAGGTCCTTGTCGCGGTGCCAGAGCGAGACCGGCTCGGCCCCCGCGAGGCGGACGGCGCGCAGCGAGTCACGGTCGTCGAGCGTTCCTGGGAACGTGACGACTCCGATGCGAGTGGTCACCGTCAGGCCTCGACCTTCACGGTGAAATCTTCGATGACGGTGTTGGCGAGGAACGTTTCGGCCATCTTGTGGATGCGGTCGAGGGCGGCCTGGTCGACCGGGCCCTCCACCTCCAGTTCGAAGCGCTTCCCCTGGCGGACGTCGGCGATCCCCTCGAAGCCCAGACGCGGCAGTGCACGCTGCACCGCCTGGCCCTGGGGGTCGAGGATCTCCGGCTTGAGCATGACGTCGACTACGACGCGTGCCACTGGCACTCCCGTGTGGTGGTTGGTGCGAAGGCGGTTCCCTCAGCGTACCCGGCCGAAATTTCTACGCGGGTAGATATCGGCTGGCCTTGATCGCCGCCCGGTTTCACCTTCACCAACGCTTCGCAAAATCCGCCGGAAAACCGCGTACCCGGCATTGCGGCAGGACACGCGGAGACAATTAACTGGGCTTCGCAATGCAATGCGAATCGGGGTACAAAGGAATCACCCGAGGCGTTGGCATTTTTCGCTCCGCGACGGGGGCAGAAAGACGCATTGCTCCGAAACATCCACACAGGCGACATCACCGCACGTCAACGGGTGACGACGTCGCACGAAGGGACCGATATCCGTGGCGCAGCGCGTAGTAGTCACGCTCTCCGACGACATCGATGGCGGAGAAGCGGCGGAAACGGTCGTGTTCGCTCTGGACGGTAAGTCGTACGAGATCGACCTCAATGCGGCCAACGCAAAGAAACTGCGGAAGGGCCTGGCCCCCTTCGTGGCCGCCGGCCGCCGGCAGTCCCGCTCCGGCAAGGCCTTCAAGCACACCTCCGTCGCGCCGGACCCGGCGGCCGTCCGGGCCTGGGCCCGGTCCAACCAGTACGAGGTGCCGCCCCGCGGCCGCATCCCGAAGAAGATCTACGAGGCCTACAACGCAGCCCACTGAGGGCCGATTTGCCATCCACCCCCCTGCGTCGGCTAATGTGTGGATCACGCCGAGGGGCGAGGCCGCAGGCCGGAGCCCCGAAGGTCGTGCGGGTGTAGTTCAGTAGCAGAACATCCTCCTTCCAGGGGGAAGGCGCAGTGTGCGATCCCTGTCACCCGCTCTGCATCGCTTTACCGACCACCACCGTGGATCAGGTAGAGTGATGCACGCATTGCCGAGCGCAGTGCATGCGGACGTAGCTCAGTTGGTAGAGCACCACCTTGCCAAGGTGGATGTCGCGAGTTCGAGTCTCGTCGTCCGCTCAGTGTGAGAAGGCCCCGGTCATGACGACCGGGGCCTTCTTCGTGTTTCCCGAGAAGCCGACGTGGCCGGCGTCGGGCGCAGGCCTTCCCGGCGCCTTCTGACAAATGTCATCCCGGGTCGTGACGGCACGCACTGCCGGTCCGGCCCGGCGTCGGGGAGAGTCGGAGCACCGGCCTGGCCTGCAACATGATCAGCGTGTTTGCTGTCCAGCGGTGGTCGCGCACGGAGTCCGCGCGGCCGGAACGCAGGAAGACCCAGGGGGACGAGAACCGTGTCGAAGCTGACGGGGTGGTGGAAGAACCGCAGCACCGCGGGGAAGGTCGAGGTCTACACCCGCTGGTCGTTCCACTTCTTCGTGGGCATGGAGATCCTGGGGTTCGGCGTGGGCCCGGTGGTCAGTGCGCGGGGCCGGCCCTCGGCGCTGGTGCCCGCCCTGCTCCTGCTGATGATGTGCACCCACGCTCTGCTGTGCGGGCTGCTCTCCTCCAGGGCGCTGGGCTGGGTGGTGGGCAGGCGCGAGCGCCCGGACCGGCTGGCGACGATCACGGTTCTCGGGACGGCCGCCGCGACCCTGGCCGTGCTCGCGCTGCGCGCCACCGGGAAGATCGACCCGGCCGTCGCCCCGACGCTGGTCTCGGGGCTGACCTGCTTCACCACCGGGTCGCTGGTGCTGTGTCTGCGGACGGTCCGGCGCATCCGGTACGTCCCTCCGGTCGCCGCCGTCGCCACCGGCCTGGCCGCACTCGCCCTGGGACTCCGGCCCGCGGAGGCCCTCGGGTACGCCCTGGGCGTGCTGCTGGGCAGTGTGTTCTTCGGCGCCACCTGCGGGTTTTCGGCCTGGCTGCTGGACACGGTCCACGAACTGGACCGCTCGCGCGAGGCCCTGGCCCAGCTGGCGGTGGCGGAGGAGCGGCTGCGGTTCGGCCGTGACCTGCACGACGTGATGGGCCGCAACCTGGCGGTGATCGCCCTGAAGAGCGAGCTCGCCGTCCAGCTCGCACGGCGCGAACGGCCGGAGGCGGTGGACCAGATGATCGAGGTGCAGCGGATCGCGCGGGAGTCGCAGCGCGAGGTGCGGGACGTGGTCCGAGGTTACCGGGAGGCGGACCTCGCCGTGGAGCTGGAAGGTGCCCGCGGGGTGCTGAGCGCGGCCGGCATGGACTGCCGGGTCGACCTCCAGGGCGGGCGGGACCTGCCGTCGGAGGTCCAGTCCGCGCTCGGCTGGGTGGTGCGCGAGGCGACGACGAACGTCCTGCGGCACGGGGACGCGCAGAACTGTGTGATCCGGCTGACGGCGCCCCGGGCGGGAGCCGTGACGCTGGTGGTGGAGAACGACGGGGCGCCCGATGCGCCCGCTGGGCCGCCGGGTTCGGGTCTGGCCGGACTGCGCGAACGGCTCGCAGCACTGGACGGAACCCTGCAGGCGGGGCCGGTGGACGGCGGCCGGTTCCGGCTGCGGGCCGACATCCCGGGCCGACAAGCGCAACGACTGGAGGTGCGGGCGTGAGCCCCGTACGCGTACTGCTCGCCGACGACGAACACCTGATCCGCGGTGCGCTGGCCGCGCTGCTGGGGCTGGAGGACGATCTGCTGGTGATAGCCGAGGCGGCTTCCGGGCCGGAGGCCCTGGCGATGGCCCGGGCGCACCGGCCGGACGTGGTGGTGCTGGACCTGCAGATGCCGGGCGCGGACGGTGTGAGTGTGGCCACATCGCTGCGGGCCGAACTCCCCGACTGCAAGACGATGATCGTGACCAGCCACGGCCGCCCGGGGCACCTCAAGCGGGCGCTGGCGGCGGGGGTGCGGGCCTTCGCGCCGAAGACGGTCTCGGCACAGCGGCTGGCCGAGCTGATCCGGACGGTGCATGCCGGAGGGCGTTATGTGGACCCGGAGTTGGCGGCCGATGCGATCAGCGCCGGGGACTCGCCGCTGACCGCGCGCGAGGCCGAGGTGCTCGAACTCGCGGCCGACGGGGCGCCGGTCGCGGAGATCGCGGAGCGGGCCTCGCTGTCGCAGGGGACCGTACGGAACTACCTGTCCTCGGCGGCGTCGAAACTCGGGGCCGAGAACCGGCACACGGCAGTGCGTCTCGCGCGCGAGCGCGGTTGGGTATAGTAGGTCTCGCGTTACGGCGCAGTGCGGACATAGCTCAGTTGGTAGAGCACCACCTTGCCAAGGTGGATGTCGCGCGTTCGAGTCGCGTTGTCCGCTCAGAACGAAGAAGCCCCCGGTCCTCGGACCGGGGGCTTCTTCGTGTCTCAGGTCCCGCTCTGCCAGGGCAGGCCGGTGAGCCGCTCGTAGGCCTCGACGTACTTGGCGCGGGTCCGCTCGACGACCTCCTGCGGGAGGGCGGGCGGCGGCAGTTCGCCCTTCGGGTCCCAGCCGGAGGCCGGGGAGGCCAGCCAGTCGCGGACGTACTGCTTGTCGAAGGAGGGCTGCGCGCGGCCCGGCTCCCACAGGTCCGCCGGCCAGAAGCGGGAGGAGTCCGGGGTGAGCACCTCGTCGGCGACGACGAGCGCGCCGTCCTTCGGGTCGAAGCCGAACTCGAACTTGGTGTCCGCCAGGATGATCCCGCGCGCGCGGGCGATGTCCCGGGCGCGGCCGTACACGTCGAGGGTGGTCCGGCGCAGCAGCGCGGCCGTCTCGGCGCCGGTGGTGCGCGCGACCTCTTCGTAGGAGACGTTCTCGTCGTGCTCGCCGACCGCGGCCTTGGCGGCCGGGGTGAAGATCGGGGCGGGCAGCTCGGAGCCGTCCACGAGGCCTTCGGGCAGGGCCAGTCCGCAAACGGTACGGGTCTGCCGGTACTCGGCGAGGCCGGATCCGGTGAGGTAGCCGCGGGCCACGCATTCGACGGCGACCATGTCGAGGTTGCGGCAGACCAGCGTACGGCCGGCCCAGTCGGCGGGGGCTCCGGCGGGCAGGTCGGTGGAGAGGACGTGGTGGGGAACGAGGTCGGCGAGCTGGTCGAACCACCACAGGGAGAGCTGGGTCAGGACGCGGCCCTTGTCCGGGATCTCGGTGGGCAGCACCCAGTCGAAGGCGGACATCCGGTCACTGGCGACCATGACGAGGCGGCCGTCCTCGTCCCGGTAGAGGTCGCGGACCTTGCCGGTGTGGAGGTGGACGAGGCCGGGAACCTCGACCGGCTCGGGCTTTTCGACGAATCCGGACACGGGTTCTCCCTGTGGGTCTGTACGAGCGCACCCCCATTCTCCCGCACGTCGGCCCCTGACCCGCCCGGAGGGGTCTCAGTCGTGCTTGCAGATCCGGTCGAGGAGGTTGGCCGTGGCGCGCTGCACCCGCTCGTCGACGTGGCCGGGGCGGTCGAGGGCCGGGGACCAGGCGAAGGTGCCCGAGGCGAAGACCAGGGCCCCGCTGGGGGCCCGGTAGAGCGAGGTCTCCTGGTGGCGGCGGTGGCCCTCGGTGTCGAGGTAGGGGGAGTGGGCGAGCAGGATCCGGTCCCGGTGCTCGGGGAGCTGGGTGCGCGGGAAGTACCGGTCGGCCTCGCCCGCGACCAGGCCGGGGAGTTCGTCGTTCTCGCCGGCGCCGGTGGAGTCCCACAGCCAGTGCGTGGCATTGCGCACGATCAGGGGCGCGGGCTCCGGGACCCGTCCCGCGTACTGGATGCCGAGCAGTTGCTGCTCGGGACGGTCGACCTCGCGCCACAGGCTGGGGCGGCCGGGGCCGCGGCGTTTTCGGCAGGTCAGGAGCCGGTCCTCGATCCCGGACGGGGACGGGGCGAGCTCGACCTGCCAGTACATGGTGTTGGCGGACAGGAAGACGAGCGAGGTGCCGTGGTCGCGGGCGCGCTCGGCGGTGCGGCGCATCGGCGCCGACCAGTACTCGTCGTGGCCGGGGAAGACCAGGCCGCGGTAGCGGGTCGGGTCCACGCGGCCCGCGTGCAGGTCCCGGGTGTCGGCGTAGGCGAGGCCGTAGCCGTAGCGCTCGGCCCAGCGGATGAAGTCGTAGGCGTGGCCGACGTGCAGCGGCAGGCCCGCGCCGGCGTAGGGGCGGTCGAAGGAGACGGTCACGGCCGCGTCCTGCTCGCCGAGCAGCCGGCCCTCCTCGTCCCAGGCGTGGTAGAGGCTGGCGCCGGATCGGCCGTCCTCCGGATAGAGGTTGTACGCCTGCCACGTGATGTCCGGGAGCAGGAGCAGCAGGTCCGCGGGGTGGTCGTCGCGGACGGTGAAGGGGATGTGGGAGCGGTAGCCGTCCGCGGTGGTCAGGACGGCGACGTACGCGCCGACGCTCCAGTAGGAGGGGACCTGCAGGCGCCAGGACAGCCACCAGTGGTGGCAGGAGACGGTGCGGTCGGCGGCCAGGGGGGCCGGCTGGACGATGCCGGACAAGCGGGGGCTGGTGGTGATCTTCGATGCGCCGTCGCCGCCGTAGTGGCCGATCCGGTAGACGTCGACGGAGAACTGCTGGGGCGGGTCGACGGTGATGTGGAAGTCGATGGCCTCGCCGGGGGTGACGGCTCCGGTGGACGCGAAGCCCTTGATCTGGCGGTGCACGTCGTCGGCGCTGCGCGGTCCGCCGTTGCCGCGGGGGGACCGGCCGGTGCCGGCGGCCGCGGCGGCCGGGTCCACGTACCAGGGGACGACCTGGCCGGTGTCGCCGAAGTAGAGCTCGCTGCCCCGGAACCACGGCAGGGGGCCCTGCCCGAAGGGGTCGTTCACCGCGTGCGCCAGCGCACCTGACTCCCAACGCCGGATCTGGTCCGCACCCATACCGCTCCCCTCCCTCGCTCCCCCGAACGACGCTTTCAGGACACGCCGGTTCAGGACATCCAGCCGCGACCGGTCCCAGCACATCACATAACGCACGCGGTCCGTCACCGTTCGTCGCGAATTGACGTGAGTAGAAGATACGGTTCCGCTTGTTCGTGCGAGCTGTGGTCCCTGGGGGTGGTGCCGGAGCGGGAGCGGGGCGGCGGGGCCGGAGGGGCGGGCTCGGCGGCCGTGGGGCATACCGGCCGGGCGGGCGGCCCGTCAGACCAGCCGGACCGGCTTCTCCGGACGGACGCCGACCTCCGAGAGCCACTCCCGGAGCGGCTCCGGGTCCCCGTCCTCGACCAGGCACAGCACCCGCGGCGCCAGATCCGCACGGCGCTCCCCGCCGATCAGCAGGACCGGCCCGTCCAGCCAGTCCAGCCCGGGCGCGGCCCCGGCCGAGTCCACGGCCGCGCAGCACACCATCGCCGTCACGTGGTCGGCCAGCAGGTCCCGCGCGCTGCGCGGCGGCTGCAGGGGGAACAGCGGTACGGCGTCGGCGCCGCGCGCCTTGCCCGCACCGGCGCCCGCACCCGCGGCCCGCTCCTCGCGGGCGAGGTCCCCGCTGAGCCGCCCGGCCAGCGCCTCTCCGGCGAGGCCGTCGCCGGCGGGGTCCGAGAGGTGCCCGAGCACCCGCTCCAGCGTGGGGCCGGCGAAGCCGTCGGCCGGAGGGGAAAGGGGCGCCGGGGCGGTGGCCACGGCGTCCAGCGCCGCGTGCAGGCGGGCCGCCTCCGCACGCCATGTGCGGTCCACGACCTCTTCCGGATAGGCCGCCCAGTCCACCGGGGACCAGTCCGGGCCGGGCTCGGCCGGTCCGCCGTGGAACAACCGCGCGGCCAGCAGCGAAGCCGCCTCGTCGACCGCCCCGGGCTGCTCCAGCAGATCGCAGGCCGGGCGCTCGCCCAGCCGTGAGGTGAACCCGTCGGCGAGCCGGTCCCGCCGGGACAGCTCGGTCAGCGCGGAGACCACCCCCGCGTCCAGGTGCACCGGCCAGCGGCCCATCCGCCAGGCGGGCAGCGCGACCCGGGTCAGCAGCCGGTCCCAGCCCGCGTACGCGAGGCCGACCTGCTCCTGGGCGGCGATCCGCAGCCCGTAGTCCACACCCTGTGCACGGTCCGAGGCGGCCGCGGCCACCCCGCGCTCCATCTCGGTGGCGTCGACCCGGCACAGCCGCAGCAGGAACCGCGCGGGCGGGGCGATCCAGCCCAGGCCCCGACGGCTGCCCACGTCCACCGCGGCGTCCAGACCGCGTACAAAACCACGGGCGTCGGCTATGTCCGGGTGGGCGGAAGGGCCCGTACCGGCGACGACCGGGGCGAGGACGGCCCGCAGCTCGGCGACCCGCATCCACCACAGGAAGGGCGAGCCGATCACGAGCACGGGAGCCGCGCCCGGTTCGGACTCCGGGCCCGCGGGCAGGGCGCCGCGGCGGTGGGCCGCATGGGTGCGGTCCTCCAGCCAGCTGTCGCAGTCGGGCGTCAGCGCTATCGCGGAGGGCGACGGCACGTCCATCCGCTCGGCCAGGTCCCGCACCAGCCGGTAGAGATCGGGGGCGGCGGCCTCCGACAGCGCCACCGTCGGCGTCACGGCGGGGCCCGCACGCAGCACCACCGCGGCGAAGACTCCGCCGACCAGCAGGACGAGCGCGGCGACCGCGCACACGGCCAGGGTCACCGCCGGCCAGGGGTCCCCGGCCAGCCGGCCGGTCATCCTGGCGGCGACGAGCACCACGGCGAGGGCGGCGGGCAGCAGCCCGGCCGCCAGGGCCCTGCTGCGCACACGCAGCACGGCCAAGGCACGGGAACGTGCGGACGGCACGCCCGTTTCGACGATCGAACCGGTTCCGGACACGGCCGGACCTCACCCCCTCTGCCCTGCGGCGGCATTGCTCACTCCCCCACTGTGACACCCGCCACCGACATCGCAATGCCGGTGGGCCAAGTGCCGGAATGCTTGCGCCGCACCCTAGTTGGGGCACGACCGGCCGTCAGGCGGACGGGGTGACGATCACCCGATGGAATGGCTTTGGGTAAAGGTGGGTGCGTTCGAACGCGGCTGGATGCAGTCGCACGCGTACACGCCCGCGGGCCCGGTGCGCACGTTCTGCGCACCGGGCCCGCGGGTTCGTGGAGCCGCAGCTCAGCGGCGTCCGGCCGCCTCGGCCGCGATGTCCGTACGGTGCTGCGAACCGTCCAGCCGGATGCGCGCGACGGCCTTATACGCCTTCTCCCGGGCCTGCGCCAGATCCGAACCGGTCGCCGTCACGGACAGCACTCGGCCGCCCGCGCTCACGACCGCGTCGCCCTCGCGCCGGGTCCCGGCGTGCAGCACGTACGCGTCGGGTCCGTCCTCGGCGGCCACCTCGGCCAGGCCCTCGATCGGGTCCCCGGTGCGCGGGGTCTCCGGGTAGTTGTGGGAGGCGATGACCACGGTGACGGCCGCGTCCTCGTGCCAGCGCAGCGGCGGCTGGGCGTCCAGGGTCCCCCTGGCGGCGTGCAGCAGCACGCTCGCGAGCGGGGTCTGGAGCCGGGCCAGGACCACCTGGGTCTCCGGGTCGCCGAAGCGGGCGTTGAACTCGATGACCCGGGTACCGCGCCCGGTGATCGCGAGACCGGCGTAGAGCAGGCCGGAGAAGGGGGTGCCGCGGCGGCGCAGCTCGTCGACGGTGGGCTGGAGGACCAGCTCCATGACCTCGTCGACCAGCTTCGGGTCGGCCCAGGGGAGCGGGGAGTACGCGCCCATGCCGCCGGTGTTCGGGCCCGCGTCGCCGTCGAGGGCCCGCTTGAAGTCCTGTGCGGGCTGGAGGGGGAGCACGCTGACGCCGTCGGTGATGGCGAAGAGGGAGACCTCGGGGCCGTCGAGGTACTCCTCGATGACCACGCGGTCGCAGGCGAGGGCGTGCGCCCGGGCGGCGGCCAGGTCCTCGGTGACCACGACCCCCTTGCCGGCCGCGAGGCCGTCGTCCTTGACGACGTACGGGGCGCCGAAGGCGTCGAGGGCCACGTCCACCTCTTCCGGGGTGGTGCAGACGTAGCTGCGCGCGGTCGGGACCCCGGCCGCGGCCATCACGTCCTTGGCGAAGGCCTTGGAGCCCTCCAGCTGGGCGGCCGCGGCCGTGGGGCCGAAGCAGGGGATGCCGGCCGCGCGGACGCTGTCGGCGACCCCGGCGACCAGGGGCGCCTCGGGGCCGACCACGACCAGGTCGGCGCCGAGTTCGGCGGCCAGCCGGGCCACCGCGGTGCCGTTGAGGGCGTCGACCGGGCGCAGCTCCGCCACCTCGGCGATGCCGGCGTTGCCGGGAGCGCAGTAGAGCGCGGAGACGTCGGGGTCGAGGGACAGAGAGCGGCACAGGGCATGTTCGCGGGCGCCGCCGCCGATGACGAGGACCTTCACGCCGCTCAGCCTAGCCCGGCCGGGGCGGCCGGTTTCGTGCGGCCACCCCAACTACAGAGGGCTACTCATTCGTGTATTCCTCCACAACCGTCGCCCCGAGCTCGCGCACGATGAGGTCGTGTCCGGTCAGCGCGCTCTCGACGAGGTCGGGATCGTCCTCCTCCGGAACGTCGTCCTCGGGGGCGACCGGCGGCGCCTGCCGTACGGGGGGCTGCGGGGCGGAGGCCTGCTGCTGGGGCGACGGATGGTGCGGCTGCTGCGGCTGATGCGGCTGCTGGGCCGGTGACGAGGGCTGGGCCGGGGCCTGGGGCGGCGGGCTGTAGGCCGGGGCGGGGGCCGGCGGGGCTCCGTACGAGGAGGTCTGGAGCGGGGCCGGGGCCCCTCCGCCCACCACCGCCTCGATCTTCCAGTTCACCTGGAACTGCTCGGCCAGGACCGCCTTCAGGACGTCCTCGCTGCCGCTGCTCGCGAAGTTGTCGCGGGCTCCGGCATTGGGGAAGCCGAGCTGGAGGGTGCTTCCGTCGAAGCCGGTGACCTGGGCGTTCTGGCTGAGCAGGATCCAGGTGAAGCGGCGGCGGTTCTTGACGGCCTCCAGGACGCCCGGCCACATGGCCTGGATCTGCCCGGCGCCGGCGGCCATGCCGGGGGAGGGCGCGGGAGCCGCCTCGGGGGCGGCGGCCGGCGACGGGGCGGCGGGCGCCGGGGCTCCCTGGCCGGGTGCGGCCGCGCTCGGCCAGGCTCCGGCCGCGGGGGCGGCAGGCGCCGCGGGGGCCGCCTGGGCGGCGGGGGCGGCCGCTCCCGGCCAGGCGCCGGGGGCACCGCCACCGGGCTGCGCCGCTCCGGGCCAGGCACCGGGGGCGGGGGCCTGGGCGGCGGCGGGGGCCTGGGCGGGCGGTGCGACAGGTGGGGCCGCCGGGGCCTGCTGGACCGGCGGGGCGGGCTGGACGGGTGGGGCCACGGGCGGCGCCGGGGCCATCGGCTCGGGCTCGGGCTCGGCGGCCCGTACGGCGGCACGCGCGGCGGCGACGCCTCCGCCGGGCCCGGCAGGAGCCATGGCGTGGGCCTCGGGTGCGGGCACGTACCCCATCACGGGCGGCGCCACGGGCCCGCCCGCCGCGGCGGCGGCCGCGAAGGCGGCGGCCCCGCCCCGCTCCAGCCGGTCGAGCCGGGCCTGGAAGGACCGCTCGTCGTCGAAGGCGGCGGGCAGCAGCACGCGGGCACAGATCAGTTCGAGCTGGAGCCGCGGCGAGGTCGCCCCGCGCATCTCCGTGAGCCCGGTGTTGACCAGGTCGGCCGCCCTCGACAGCTCGGCGGCGCCGAAGACGGAGGCCTGGGCCTGCATCCGCTCCACCACATCGGCGGGGGCGTCGATCAGCCCCTTCTCGGCGGCCTCGGGCACCGCGGCCAGGATCACCAGGTCCCGCAGGCGCTCCAGCAGGTCGGCGACGAACCGCCGCGGGTCGTTCCCGCCCTCGACGACGCGGTCGACGACCTCGAAGGCGGCGGCCCCGTCCCCGGCGGCGAAGGCGTCGATGACGGAGTCCAGCAGGGAACCCTCGGTGTAGCCCAGCAGCGACGTCGCCATGGCGTACGTCACACCGTCGTCGGCGGCGCCGGCCAGCAGCTGGTCCATCACGGACATCGAGTCACGCACCGACCCGGCGCCGGCCCGCACCACGAGGGGCAGCACGCCGTCCTCGACCACCGCCCCCTCGCGCCCGCAGACCTCGCCCAGGTAGTCCCGCAGGGTGCCGGGGGGCACGAGGCGGAAGGGGTAGTGGTGCGTGCGGGACCGGATGGTCCCGATCACCTTCTCCGGCTCGGTCGTGGCGAAGATGAACTTGAGGTGCTCCGGCGGCTCCTCGACCACCTTCAGCAGGGCGTTGAAGCCCGCCGAGGTGACCATGTGGGCCTCGTCGATGATGTAGATCTTGTAGCGGCTGGACGCCGGCCCGAAGAAGGCCTTCTCGCGCAGGTCACGGGCGTCGTCCACACCACCGTGCGAAGCGGCGTCGATCTCGATGACGTCGATGGACCCGGGCCCGTTCCGGGCCAGGTCGCGGCAGGACTGGCACTCCCCGCAGGGGGTCGGAGTGGGACCCTGCTCACAGTTGAGGCAGCGGGCGAGGATGCGCGCGCTGGTCGTCTTGCCGCAGCCGCGGGGTCCGCTGAACAGGTACGCGTGATTGACCCGGTTGTTCCGCAGGGCCTGCATCAGCGGTGCAGTGACATGCTCCTGCCCGATGACCTCGGCGAACGACTCGGGGCGATAGCGGCGGTACAGCGCAAGGGACGACACGTATACGAGGTTATCCGGGCCCACCGACAAGAGTGGCCCGCCGGCGCCCTCCACGGGGCCCCTGGAACGCAAAGCGCCCCCCACGCACCCGCCAGAGCCCACTTACCCTTGCTGCCTTCCGGCCCTGGGGGAGTTGGGTGAGATAGCGCCACGTGAGGGGCTGGCCCCACCCTAGCGGATGGAAGGCCCCGGAATCGAGCCGGACCCCGAGCCGGACCCGAGCCGGACCCCGGTGGACGATCACGTTCGCGAGCACCCCTCAACGTCTTGTATTGTTTGCGGCGGAGGATTCGCCTAGTGGCCTAGGGCGCACGCTTGGAAAGCGTGTTGGGGGCAACCCCTCACGAGTTCGAATCTCGTATCCTCCGCCAGTGCCTCACCGGGCACTTGAAGGCCCCGACCGGGAAACCGGCCGGGGCCTTCTGCGTTCCCTGGTCTCAGTTGTGTGCGACACAGCCGGATGACCCCACATCCCGGCCTCGATGGCCTACCCCTCAGACGGTCCGGTGCTCATGATCGGCTCCTCCGGGGTCGCCCCCGGGTGGTGCGGCGCTCTCTTCGCGCCGGGGACGGGCTGCCGAGCCGGACCGCGGCCCGGCCGCGGAGCCGGTCAGACCGCCCGGAGCATGACCTCCGTCGACTTGATCAGCGCGGTGACGGAGGACCCGGCGGTCAGGCCGAGCGCCTCGACGGCGTCCCGGGTGACGGCCGCGGTCAGGCCGCCGCCCCGCACGTCCACCTTCACGGAGGCCATCGCCGCGCCGGCGGCGACCTCCGCGACCGTGCCGGGGATCCGGTTGCGGATGGACAGGCCCTCGACCGGGCCCGTGGCCAAGGCCACTTCGGTGGCCTTGACCAGTGTGTTGACCGCGGAACCCACGGCGATGCCGAGGTCCCGGACGGCGTCCGTGGTGACGGCGGCGGTGATCTCCTGGCCGCCGTCCAGACGGACCACGACCGTCGTCATGGCCGTACCGGAGGTGACGGCGGTGACGGTTCCGGCGAACTGGTTGCGGATGCTCAGGCTCATGAGGGGTCCGACCCTTGCGTACGAGGATGCGCGGTCACGCGTCCGACATCTGCGGCATCTCGCCGACCGTCGTGGACAGGTCGATCACCGCGAAGGCGGCGCCCTGCTGGTCCATGAGTGCGGCGAACCGGCCGAAGGGGCTGTCCATGGGTCCGAAGTGGACCGTTCCGCCGAGCTTGCGCGCCTTGGCGATCGCGTCGTCGCAGTCGGGGACGGCGAAGTAGATCTGGATGTACGAGGGGACCTCCGGCGGGAACTCGTCGCCCATCTTCATCCGGCCCAGGACGGGGTTCTCCTTGCCTCCCAGGCTGAAGACCATGAAGTCCATGCCGGCCTCCTCGGGGTCGTCCCCGGGCTCCATCTGCTGGGCCTCGTACGGGAAGACCCGCGACAGGAAGGCGTCGGCCTTGTCCGGCTCGCGCGTGAAGACCTCCGCCCACGCGTACGAGCCCGCTTCGGCCATCTTCTCGAAGCCCTTGTGGTCGCCCGGCTGCCAGATCCCGAAGACCGCGCCGCTCGGCTCCTTCGCGATCGCCATCGAGCCGTGGCTGGCAACCTGCATCGGCTCCATCAGGAGGGCGCCACCGGCCTCCTTGACCTTCTCGGCAGTGGCGGCCGCATCGCGCGAGGCGAAGTACAGGCACCACTGCGAAGGGGCGTCGGCCCCCGGCATCGGCGGGACGACGGCCGCGACGGCCTTGCCGTCGGAGTAGGCCTGCGTGTAGTTCCCGAACTCGGTGGCGGCCTCACCGAAGGTCCAGCCGAGGACCTCCGCGTAGAAGGTCTTCGCACCCTCCACGTCGGTGAACATCGCGTCCACCCAGCAAGGCGCGCCTTCCGTGAACTCGGCCATGATCGATCGGCTCCCGTGTCGTGTGGCATGCCTGGACGGCCTGCTCGTACTCACGCTAGGCGCGCGGCGCGGCGACCGCGCGGCGACCGTCCGCGGGAGGGACGCTGGAGCCATGGACAAGGACATCACCATCCGGCTGGCCCAGCAGCCGGAGGCCGACGCGCTCCTCGGCCGCAGCCCGCTCGCCGCGCTCGTCGGCATGCTGCTCGACCAGCAGGTCCCGATGGAGTGGGCCTTCTCCGGACCCTGGACGATCGCCCGGCGGCTCGGCTCGGACGACCTCGACGCGCACGACGTCGCCGCGTACGACCCGGAGGCCTTCGCCGCCCTGCTCTCGGAGAAGCCCGCCGTCCACCGGTACCCGGGGTCCATGGCGAAGCGGATCCAGCAGCTGTGCGCGTACCTGGTCGAGCACTACGACGGGGACGCCGCGGCCGTGTGGGCCGACGCCGCGACGGGGGAGGAACTGCTGCAGCGGCTCAAGGAACTGCCGGGTTTCGGGGAGCAGAAGGCCCAGATCTTCCTGGCCCTGCTGGGCAAGCGGTTCGGCGTGCGCCCCAGGGGCTGGCGGGAGGCCGCCGGCGGCTACGGCCCGGCCGGCGTCTACCGCTCGGCGGCCGACATCACCGGCCCCGAGTCCCTGGCCAAGGTGCGGGCGCACAAGCAGGAGATGAAGGCCGCGGCCAGGGCCGCCAAGGCCTCCGGCGGGTCGTAGGGCGGTCCGGAGCGCCGGCACGCACAACCGCCCGGCACGACGTCCGAGCGGCGTCACGGGCCCTGGGCCGCATTACGGCCGAAAAGCGACCCTGCCGGACGGGCCGGACACGGAAATGTCAGACCTGCTCCGTAGATTGGCGACATGACAGAGATCGCGACCGTAACCCGCGCCGCCACCGCCGAAGCCGTCCAGGACGCCGTGGGCAGCATCATCACGCTCCTCACGGACACCGCCGAACTCACCTGCAACACCGCCACCTTCGACCAGGGCGCGGTCGGCGCTCCCCCGCACTTCCACACCAGGGCCACCGAGTTCTTCCACGTCACCGAGGGCCGGCTCGACCTCCTCGTCGACGAGGAGGTCCGCACCCTGGAAGCCGGCGACTTCATCGCGATCCCGCCCGGCGTCAAGCACGCCTTCGCCCCCGCCCCCGGTCACACCGCCAGTGTCTTCGTCGGCTTCACGCCCGGCATGGACCGCTTCGACTACTACCGCCTCCTCGGCCGGGTCTACGCGGGCGAGGCCACCGTCCAGGACATCAAGGACAGTTCGGCGACCTACGACAACCACTACGCGGACAGCCCCGCCTGGACCGGCCGCCGCCGCAGCGCGGACCCGTAGACCACGTCCGCGTCGAGCCTGCGCAGCTCCTCCGCGATCAGCTCGGCGCCGCTGCGGACCTTCAGGGCCACCTTGCGGTCGGGGCTCCCGGGCAGGATCAGGGTGGCCAGCGCCCCCGCGGGACGGTCCACGCGTATCTCGCCGCCCGTGGTCCGCAGACCCACCCCGGTGATCACCGGCCCGTCGGTCGCCACCCGGTCCACCGGAACCCCCAGCCGGTCCTCCAGCCAGCGCGCCAGCAGCTCCGCGCTCGCGTTGTCGGGCTCGCTCTCCACCGTCGCACCGGTCACCGGCAGCGGTTTCTGGTCGAGTGCGGCCGCCAGCAGGGCCCGCCACGGCGTCAGCCGCGTCCACGCCAGGTCCGTGTCGCCGGGCTGGTAGCCGCCCGCCCGGACGTCGAGCACGCCCACCGGATCCGCGGCCGCGGCCGCGTCGGTGATCCGGCGCTGCGCGAGCGCACCCAGCGGATCCCCCGCCAGGTCGGCCGGGGCATCGGCCGGCCACCACCCCACGACGGGCGCGTCCGGCACCAGGAGCGGCAGCACGACCGAGCCGGCCTGGTCCGTCAGCTCCCCGTGCAGGCGCAGCAGGATGATCTCGCCGGTCCCGGCGTCCGAACCGACCCTCAGCTCGGCGTCCAGACGGGTCGCCCGGCGCTGGTGCGGGCCCCGCGAGGTCCGCTTGATCACCGCGATGATCCGGCAGGGGTGCTCGCGCGACGCCTCGGAGGCCGCGCGCACGGCGTCGTACGCGTTCTCCTCGTCGGTGACGATGACGAGGGTCAGCACCAGCCCCATGGCGGGGCTGCCGATGGCCCTGCGGGCTGCGAGCAGTGCCCGGTTGACCTTGCTGGACGTGGTGTCGGTGAGTTCGGTCCGCATGCCACGAGTCTGTCAGCGCCCGGCCCGGTCCCGGCACCCGGTTCGCTCGAATCCCCCTGGAACGGCCCGCACGGAGCCGGGACACGTCACCTCCGTCACCTTCGCCGCCGCGCCGTACCGAAGATCGACCGGGAGATCTCCCGGCCCAGCTGCGTCCCGATCGACCGGGCCAGCGAGCGGAACAGGCCGCTGCCCGCCACCTGCTGGGCCAGCGACGGATCCGGCTTCGGGGCGCTGCGCGCCGCCTTCTCGGCCGCCTTGGCCTGCTTCTCGGCCTCCGCGGCGGCCGCGGCCGCCTCCGCCTGTGCCTCGGCGGCGGCCTGCTCGGCGCTGATCTTCTCGTACGCCGATGCGCGGTCGACGGGCTCCGCGTACCGCGACCAGAGCGGCGAGGCCTTCACCGCCCGCTCCAGCGCGGTCGCCCCGACGGGGCCCATCAGCGACTGCGGGGCGCGCAGCCGGGTCGCCGCGACCGGCGTCGGCGCCCCCCTCTCGCTCAACACGGTGATCACCGCCTCGCCGGTCCCCAGCTGGGTGAGCAGTTCCTCCAGGTCGTAGGCGGAGTGCGGGAAGGTCTTCACCGTCGCCTTCAGGGCCTTGGCGTCGTCGGGGGTGAAGGCGCGCAGCGCGTGCTGCACCCGGTTGCCCAGCTGGGCCAGTACGTCCGCCGGTACGTCCTTGGGGGTCTGCGTGACGAAGAAGACGCCGACGCCCTTGGAGCGGATGAGGCGCACCGTCTGGGTGACGGAGTCGAGGAAGGCCTTCGAGGCCCCGTTGAAGAGCAGGTGCGCCTCGTCGAAGAAGAAGACCAGCTTGGGCTTCTCCAGGTCACCGACCTCCGGAAGGTCGGTGTAGAGGTCGGCGAGCAGCCACATCAGGAAGGTGGAGAAGAGCTGCGGCTTGTCCTGGACCGCCGGGAGTTCCAGTACGGAGACCATGCCGCGCCCGTCGGCACCCGTACGGAGGAACTCGCTGGTGTCGAACTCCGGCTCGCCGAAGAACTCGGCCGCCCCCTGCTGCTCGAAGGCGGTCAGCGCCCGCAGGATCACCCCGGCGGTCACCGTGGACAGCCCGCCGATGCCCTTGAGCTCGGGCTTGCCCTGGTCGGAGACGAGGAAGGCGACGACCGCCCGCAGGTCCTTGAGGTCGATCAGCTCCAGGCCCTTGGAGTCGGCGTAGTGGAAGATCAGGCCGAGGGACTGCTCCTGGGTCTGATTGAGCTGGAGCACCTTGGAGAGCAGCACCGGTCCGAAGGCGGTGACGGTCGAGCGCACGGGGATGCCGGTGCCGATCCCGCCGAGCGAGTAGAACTCGCTCGGGCAGCCGGTGGCCTCCCAGGCCTGCCCCACGTCCTTCGCCCGCTGCTCCACCGTGGCGTTCGCGGTGCCCGGCGCCGAGATCCCCGAGACGTCGCCCTTGATGTCCGCGAGGAAGACGGGGACGCCGCCCGCCGACAGCTGTTCGGCGATGAGCTGGAGGGTCTTGGTCTTGCCGGTGCCCGTGGCGCCCGCGACGAGCCCGTGGCGGTTGAGCATCGACAGGGGGATGCGGATCGGGTGCTCCGGCAGCACCCGGCCGTCCCAGAGGAGGGCTCCGAGGTCGAGGGCGGGGCCGGTGAAGGCGTACCCGGCGGCGATCTCTCCGGCGGGTCCGGACGTGTCCGGCGCGCCCGGGACATCCGCGTCCGCGGGAACCGCCGGAACCGCCGGGTCGGTGCTCTCGCTCATGCATCACTCCCGAATTGGTGCCCCTTGCCACTTTTGCACCGCAGCCGCGAGGCTGCGCCCGCAGGCACCGGCCCGGTAGGCTTTCCGTGTGATCTTCAAGCGCATCGGAAACGGGAGGCCGTACCCCGACCACGGCCGGGAAAGCACCCGTCAGTGGGCGGACGTCGCGCCGCGCCCGGTCCGGCTCGACCAGCTGGTGACGACCAAGGGACAGCTGGACCTCGAAACGCTGCTCGCCGAGGACTCCACTTTCTACGGCGACCTCTTCGCCCACGTCGTCAAGTGGCGGGGCGACCTCTACCTGGAGGACGGGCTGCACCGCGCCGTGCGCGCTGCCCTGCAGCAGCGCCAGGTGCTGCACGCCCGTGTCCTGGAAATGGACTGACAGGGGCCGCGAGGGCGGCTTCCGCTTCGCGCAGATTGCGCCTTTCGGGTCACCATTGACCTATCAGCAGATCATTTAGTAGGCATCGCCACCGGGCCGCACTACGCTGCGCCCATGAGCATGCTCACTCCCCCCGGCATGGGCGGAAAGTACCGCGTCACGGGAGCCGCCTACCCTCGCCTGAGCCGTAAGCGGAGCCGCCGTCGCATCGTCTTCGCCGTGCTCGGCTCGGTCCTTGCGCTCGCCCTGCTCGGCTACGGGGCACTGCAGCTCATCGACGTGTTCCAGGGCGACAACGCCAAACGGAACACGGCTTCGGGCACCAAGGACTGTCCGACCGGGGCGGCCCAACCGGCCGCCAAGGGCGGGCCCGCCGCGGCTTCCGCTTCGGCCGCCCCGGCGGTCACGCTTCCCCTGCCGGGAGACATCACGGTCAACGTCTACAACGCGACGCCGCGCGCCGGCCTCGCCAAGGCCGTCGGCGACGAACTCCGCAAACGCGGCTTCGTCGTCGGCAACGTGGGCAACGCCCCCGCCGACTTCGACAAGAAGGTCCCGGGCACCGCGATACTGCTGGGCTCCGCCGCCACCGACAAGGCGGTCTTCTCGGTCCTGGGCACCCAGCTGCCCGGCACCACCCAGCAGACCGACACCCGCGAAGGCGCGGACGTCGACCTGATCCTCGGTGACGCCTTCAAGGAGCTCAGCACCAAGGAGGACGCGGACAAGGCGCTGGCCCTGCTGGCCAACCCCGTGCCCGCGCCCGCCAAGAACTGCTGAGGACGGCCGGCCGGGAACTACTCGGCCGAGCCGTACATCCGGTCGCCCGCGTCGCCCAGCCCCGGCACGATGTAGCCGTGCTCGTTGAGCCGCTCGTCCACCGCGGCCGTCACCACGGTCACCGGCGTGCCCGCCAGCTCGCGCTCCATGATCTCGACGCCCTCGGGCGCGGCCAGCAGCACCACGGCGGTCACGTCGTCGGCACCGCGCTTGATCAGCTCGCGGATCGCCGCGACCAGCGTGCCGCCGGTGGCGAGCATCGGGTCGACCACGTAGACCTGCCGTCCGGAGAGGTCCTCCGGCATGCGCGTCGCGTACGTGGAGGCCTCCAGGGTCTCCTCGTTGCGGACCATGCCCAGGAAGCCCACCTCGGCGGTCGGCAGCAGCCGCACCATGCCGTCGAGCATGCCGAGACCGGCCCGCAGGATCGGCACGACCAGCGGGCGGGGGTGCGAGAGCTTCACGCCGGTGGTAGGGCCGACCGGGGTCTCGATGTCGGCCTGCTCGGTGCGCACGTCCCGGGTGGCCTCGTACGCGAGCAGGGTCACCAGCTCGTCGGCGAGCCGCCGGAAGGTGGGGGAGTCGGTGCGCTTGTCGCGCAGTGTGGTGAGTTTGTGCGCCACCAAGGGGTGATCCACGACCTGCAAACGCACAACATCCTCCAGAACTCAGCCTGCGACCAGCAAAAACGGTCGCCCGACGCGACCCGCACCCAAAAGGCTACGCGCTGACGCGACCCCTTCGCGTCCGAAGCGGCGCCCGCGCCCGCCGGGGCGTGCGGATGCGGCCCGCGCGGCAGCCCAGCACCCTGGACTGGTGAACAGCCCACCGGTCATCGCAGCCGTCGACGGATCCGAGCACAGCCTGGCCGCCCTGGAATGGGCGAGGGCCGCGGCCCTGCGGCACGACAGGGACCTGCTGATCGCCCACGTGCTGCCCGACCACGCCCAGTTGTACGCGGGACGCCGGGCCTCCCTCCACGACGCCTCCCAGCCGCAGGAGTTCGCCAACCCGGTACGGGACCGGCTCCTGACCCTCCTCGGCGGCGGGCCCGGCTTCCCCGAGGGGGTGCGGTACGAGGCCCTGGAGGGCTCCGTCCCCGAGGCGCTGCGGGTGATCGGGGCGGAGGCGCGGATGCTGGTCATGGGTTCCCGGGGCCGCGGCGGCTTCGCCAGCCTGCTCCTCGGTTCGAGCAGCCGCGCCGTGGCCACCACCGCGCCCTGCCCGGTGGTGGTGGTCCCGCACGCGGAGCGGCGCGCCGACCCCGCCGACGCGGCCGGCGAGTCGTCCGCCGGGCGGGTGGTGCTCGGGCTGCACGCCGCGGAGACCCCCGACGACGTGCTGGACTTCGCCTTCGCGGAGGCGGCCGCCCGGGGGGCCGCCCTCCAGGTGCTCTCGGCGTACGCGATCCCGCCCTCGCCGACCGTACTGATCGACAGCCCCTTCGCGGTGGTGCCGCCGGAGGGCCTCGCGGACGGCGGGGACGCCGTACCGGCCGAGCGGGAGATGCTGCGGTCCCAGACCGAACGGCTGGCACCCTTCCGCGTGCGCCACCCCGAGGTGCCCGTCGAACAGGCCGCCGTCCCCGGGGACCCGGCCGGCCGGCTGGTCACCGCCTCCCGGTCGGCCGCCCTGGTGGTGGTGGGCCGCCACCACCCGCGCCACAGGGCCAGGTCGCTGCTCATCGGCTCGGTGGCGCACGCCGTCCTGCAGCACGCCCACGGCCCGGTGGCCGTCGTACCGACCCTGCACGACGACGCCTGAGCCGTCCGGGCGGGCCTCACCTCTCTGACCTGCGCCGGGCTGGCATCAATCGGACCGTCCGGGGGAAGGTGGGTGCAGGGGGTCTGCTTCGCGCCGGCGGAGGAGGACGACCGGACCATGCCGGGGTGGTGGCCGATGCCCGAGACGCAGCCGAGCGAGACCGAAGAGTACGAGACGCCGGAGACCGCGGCGCAGCGCCGGGCGCGGCGCGCGCAGTTCCTGCGCGACCTGAACGAGGCGCGCGAACTGCGCGACCGCGTCCAGCCCCGCCGCGCCCGCGCCGCCCGGATGCGCCAGCAGATGCGGATGCGGACGTTCCGTTGGTGACCCGCCGGGAGCCGGGGGAGCGCCCCGGAAGGGCCCGACCAGGTGAACGGGACACGCCAGCCCCCGTACCGAATCCGGTCGCTTCCCCGCACGCCCGCCCCGCCACCGCCCCGGACCGCGGCGCGAGCGCACCCCGTCCCCCGCAGCGGGGCCCTCGCGGCCTCCGACGGGAGGCCCGGCGCCACCGTCCCGCGCCCTCCGGACGCGCCGCCCGGCGCACGGCACGGCACGACGCAAGCGCGGAAGACCTCTCGCAAAGCCGCTGTTTCTGCCACGATGCCGATTGGGCGGGGCACGGACGGCGAGCACACGGCCGCTGTTCCCCAACCTCCGGCCGGGGGGACCTCCAACCGGCACGCCTAAGACCAGTGGGAGAGTCACGGTGTATTTCGCCGCACTGCTCGCGCGCACCGAAGACGGGTGGGAAGCGAGCGACATGGAACTCGACGACGTCGAGTGCCTCAGTGATCTGATCGATCTCGCCCGTTCCGCCGCTGTCGACGACGACACGGTGGTCGCCCTCATCGAGCAGGAGGACGCCTGGTTCGGCGTCGTCCGCGTGGACGGGGAGGAGGACCCGCGGTACTTCGTATCGAACGCATCCCTCGCCGCCCGCAGCTCCTACGGCTCGATGCTTACCAAAGAGCTGCTGGGCAGCGACGAGGAGGACGACGTACTCGACGAACTGGACCTGGACGGCACCGAGGACGGCGAGGAGGAACCCGTCACCGCGCTCACGGACGAGGACGAGGACGACGAGGAGGCGGGCGGGGCCGGCGCGGAGCCGGTACCGGCCGGTCCACTCGGCGACCCCCGGCTGCTGGACGACCTCGGGGTGACCCACAAGCAGCTGATGGCCCTGGACGGGGACGCCCTCTCGGAGATCGCCGAATCGCTCGGCGCCACCGAGGTCCTGGAGGCCGTCCGCTAGTGACCGACCCGCAGGTGACCCACAGGTACGACACGCACGGCCCCGATCCCGTACGGGACCCGTGGCGGGACTCCATGCGCCTGGCGCTCCAGGAGGCCACCCGGGCGGTGCCGGCCGGCGACGTGCCGGTCGGCGCCGTCGTGCTCGGCCCGGACGGCGAGCTCCTCGCCACCGGCCACAACGAGCGCGAGGCGTCCGGCGACCCGACGGCGCACGCGGAGGTCCTGGCGCTGCGCCGGGCGGCCGCCAGGCTCGGGGAATGGCGGCTTCCGGGGTGCACCCTCGTGGTGACCCTGGAGCCGTGCGTGATGTGCGCGGGGGCGCTCGTGCAGTCGCGGGTCGCCCGCGTCGTCTACGGCGCGGACGACGAGAAGGCGGGCGCGGCCGGGTCGCTCTGGGACCTCGTACGGGACCGCAGGCTCAACCACCGGCCGGAGGTGGTCCGCGGCGTCCTCGCGGAGGAGTGCGCGCGGCAGCTGACGGACTTCTTCCGAGGGCTCTGACCGGGTCGCCGGATACGGATTTCGGCACACGGGGCACCTTGGGCTAAGCTCTCTCTCGGTAGCGTGTCCGAGCGGCCGAAGGAGCACGCCTCGAAAGCGTGTGATGGTGCAAGCTATCCGTGGGTTCAAATCCCACCGCTACCGCTCTGAGACCGAGAGCCCCGCCCCGCAAGGGTCGGGGCTCTCGGCGTTCGCGCGGCGAGGGCCGTACGGCGGCACGCGCCGCACCGGGCGAGGCCTTTGCCCGCCGACCAGCCGGCTGTCCCCTCCTTCCGCCCCCGCCCTTCCGTACCCGCCTCCCGCCTCCCGTCCGGAGGACAGCGGCGTGACCGCGCGGTCGTGCAGCCGTTGTCACGGCATGACCAAGACCCAGCGCATGCTCGCCGCCCTCGCCCTCGCGGGGGCCGCCGCGGGCCTCGCCGCTCCCGCCGCCTCGGCCGCCCCGATCGCCCCGCTCGCCCTCCCGGACCTGCCGTCGGCCGCCCCGGGCATGCCGGCGGGCGCCCAGCCCGCTTCCGTCCAGGAGATCGGCGCGAAGCTCAGCGAGGGCGCCAACCAGCTCAACCAGCTGATGGAGCTGCCGAACCACCTCGCGCCCGTGATCGCCCCCGTCCAGCCGCTCACCGACCTGGCCGGCGGCATCGAGTAGGCCCAACGGGCAGCCCGAGGCGGCAGGCGGGCGGTTCCCCGTCCCCCGGACACGCGAAGAAGGTCCCGACCGGAGTCGGGACCTTCGTCGTGTGGGACGGGGGAAGTGGCATCGGGGGGACAAGCCACTTCCCCCGACGCGGACGGAACCTGCCAGTCCGAGCCGCAGTCAGGGGGAAGCCCGCCGCTCGGACCCCGCAGTGAGGTCCTGTCCCTCACCCACCGGTTTCCTGCCAGAACCGGCGGGCTCACATCAATCCTGCGCCCGACGCACCCCTCCACGCAGCGGCAAAGGGCCCGTCGTACCGGGCCCTTGGTCCTTAAAGACCGGGTCAGTGTCCGAACCCGACCGGTTAGACTCACCCGACTTTGCAGTACCGGTTGGGGAGGCCGACACCGCTCATGGACACCAAGAAGCTCATCACGGGCGTCCTCACCGTGTTCGTCCTCTTCGTGATCATCACTCAGCCCAAACGGGCGGCCGAGATGGTGGGAATAGGTTTCCAAGGCATATCGGATGCCGCATCCGGAATCGGCGAGTTCATGACCGAACTGGTGCGCTGAACCCGTACGCTGAGGCGGTTTTCCTGATGCGCCAGCCCCCCACTCCGACGGGTGGGGGGCTTTTCACGCCCCACGAATGGGCATAATGCCCCCTTATGCCCAACTTACCCTCAACACGGCTATATACGGTGCTTGCACACAGTGCACATCTCTTGTGATGCTATGACCGCTTTTGACGGATGAGTTGACTGAAGGGGTGGCGTGACCGTGCCGGCCAGTACTGCGCCTCAGGTGCCCCCTCAGCAGGATCCCCAAGTGCCCTCCCAGCAGGAGCCCCGCCAGGAGCCGCCCGAGGATCCCCCGACCGCGCCGAGACCGCCCAGCCGGGGTGCGGACACCCGGGCCCTCACCCAGGTCCTCTTCGGTCAGCTGAAGGGCCTGGAGCCGGGCACCAGTGAGCACAGCCGGGTGCGCGGGGCCCTGATCGAGGCCAACCTCCCGCTCGTCCGGTACGCGGCCGCCCGCTTCCGCAGCCGCAACGAGCCGATGGAGGACGTGGTCCAGGTCGGCACGATCGGGCTCATCAACGCCATCGACCGGTTCGACCCGGACCGGGGGGTGCAGTTCCCGACCTTCGCGATGCCGACCGTCGTGGGCGAGATCAAGCGCTACTTCCGGGACAACGTCCGCACCGTCCACGTACCGCGCCGCCTCCACGAACTCTGGGTCCAGGTCAATGCGGCCACCGAGGACCTCACCACCCTCCACGGGCGCACCCCCACCACCCCCGAGATCGCGGAGCGGCTGCGGATCGCCGAGGACGAGGTGCTGTCCTGCATCGAGGCCGGGCGCTCGTACCACGCGACCTCACTGGAGGCCGCCCAGGAGGGCGACGGGCTGCCCGGGCTGCTGGACCGCCTGGGCTACGAGGACCCCGAGCTGGCCGGGGTCGAGCACCGCGACCTCGTCCGCCACCTCCTCGTACAGCTGCCCGAGCGCGAACAGCGGATCCTGCTCCTGCGGTACTACAACAACCTGACGCAGTCGCAGATCAGCGCGGAGCTGGGCGTCTCCCAGATGCACGTCTCCCGGTTGCTCGCCCGGAGCTTCGCCCGACTGAGATCCGCAAACAGGATCGAGGCGTAGCCGGAACGAGTAGAGATCATCTACGCGTTTCCTGACAGAACGGGCTGATCCCCCTTTGACCACTTCTGTCGCTGGAGATATATGTCGACTTGGCGCTACAGCGTGTTGCCGACATGTGACATTCTGCTGGAACCGCGTTTGCCGCAGCCCCGCCTCCGGTATTCAGGTGGAGGCTGCGTTCCTCCGACGGGCGCGCCGTACGCGACCGTCCGCGACCTCAAGGGGGTGGCATGTCCGTAGACCAGGGCAGCTCCAAGGTGCTCACGCTCGTCAAGAGCCCGGCACCGGTAGCACCGCCGGCGTCTGACCGCTCGGAAGCCATCGACACCCGAACCCTCTCCCGCTCCCTCTTCCAGCGACTTGCCGCCCTGGACACGGACAGCCCCGAACGGGCGTACGTGCGCGACACGCTGATCGAGCTGAACCTGCCGCTGGTGCGGTACGCCGCCGCCCGGTTCCGCAGCCGCAACGAGCCGATGGAAGACATCGTCCAGGTCGGCACGATCGGCCTGATCAAGGCGATCGACCGGTTCGACTGCGAACGCGGCGTGGAGTTCCCGACGTTCGCCATGCCGACCGTCGTGGGCGAGATCAAACGATTCTTTAGGGACACCTCCTGGTCCGTCCGCGTCCCGCGCAGGCTCCAGGAACTGCGCCTCGCGCTGACCAAGGCCAGCGACGAGCTCGCCCAGAAACTGGACCGCTCGCCGACCGTGCCGGAGCTCGCCGCCGTGCTCGGGGTCTCGGAGGAGGACGTGGTCGACGGGCTCGCCGTCGGCAACGCCTACACCGCCTCCTCGCTCGACTCGCCCTCCCCGGAGGACGAGGGCGGCGAGGGCTCGCTCGCGGACCGCCTCGGCTACGAGGACACCGCGCTCGAGGGTGTCGAGTACCGCGAGTCCCTCAAGCCGCTGCTGGCCAAACTCCCGCCCCGGGAACGCCAGATCATCATGCTGCGATTCTTCGCGAACATGACGCAGTCGCAGATCGGCGAGGAGGTCGGCATCTCCCAGATGCACGTCTCCCGGCTGCTGACCCGGACCCTCGCGCAGCTGCGCGTGGGCCTCATCGGCGAGTGATCTGAACCGTCCGCCCGGACGGGTTCCCAATTGACGAAGCGTCAGGAAAACTGGCGCGATGCGAACGGGATCCCGTACGGCCGCCCTTCTCGCCCTGTGCTGCACGGCCGCCGCCGGCCTCACCGGCTGCGGCGGCCCCGCCCGGGACGGCTACGTCGCCGTGGGCGCCGCGGCCCCAGGCCCCGAACGGGGGGCGGGGGAGAACGTGGCACCGCAGGGCGGGATCGAATTCCAGCAGCTCGGCGGAGCGTCCGCCGCGGGCGGTCCCACCGCCTCGGCCGAGGCGCCGCCCGGACCCCCGGCCGGCGCCGGGGCGGGTCCGCCCGCCGGCACGCCGTCGGGTCCGCCGGCCGGTACGCCCCCCGGTCCGCCGGCCGGCCCGCCCGGGTCCCGGCCCGCGGGCGGGTCCGCTCCGGGCGGCGGGGCCGCCACCGGCCCCGGCGGCAGTCCGGGCGGCTCCGGAGCGCCGGGGACCCCCGGCACACCGGGCGCGGGTACGGGTATGCCGGGCACGGGTACGCCGAGTACGCCCGGCAGGCCCGGCACGCCGTCGCCTCCGCCCTCCGGGCCGGGCACGAAGCCCCCACCGCCCCCGGTGACTCCGGCGCAGCTGACGCTGTCCACCCCGGTCAGGGCGGCCGCGGGCGACCGCTGGTGCGAGCGGGTCACCGTCACCTTCACCAACACCGGTACCACCACGGCCCGTTCCGGCACGGTCAGCTTCGCGACCCACATCATCGGCGCCCTCGGCGTCGACTGGGCCACGATCACCACGACCCAGCCGCTCCCGGGGCCCGTACCGGGCGGGGGAGCCAGGACGCAGACCTACACCGTGTGCGTGGACGCCTGGCGCGTCCCGCTGGGCATGCACGTGGAAACCCGGAAGGTCACCGCCGCCTGGAACTGAGGGGCGGCGGCACGGGTCAGCGCAGGACGAGCCACAGGGTGGCGCCGCACACGAGCGCCAGCCCGAGGGCCAGGCCCAGCCACACCCCCTTCTTCGAGCCCGCCTGCTGCTCGGCGCGCCGCTGCCGGCGCGCCCCCGGTCCGGCCTGCCGGACCGGCGCGGCCTCCTCCACGAAGGCCCGGAACATCTGGGTGCTGCCCGCGGGGTCGTAGTTGCCTTCAGGGCCCTGTGAGTTGTGGTTCGCAGCCATGGGGCAGGACCCTAGCGGGTTTTCCGATTCCTTTACCGCCCCACCCCCCTGATTCATTTGCCTGTAGCAACCATCTGCTTCTATGGTTGCTCTAAGCAACGAGATGGGGGGCTGCCCGGTGACCACTTCCACCGCTCCGACCACCGCCGGCCGGTACGAGGAGCTGGCCCGTCAGCTCACCGGGATCGGCGCGGTCAAACGTGACCTCGCCCGCATCCTCCCCCCGGAGTGCCCGCCCGGCGCCGCCGCCGTCCTGACGGTGCTCGACCGGCACGGCGAGATGCGGCTCAGCCGCCTCGCCGCGTTCATGGGCGTCGACATCTCCGTGACCAGCCGGCACGTGGCCCACGTGGCCGACCGCGGCTGGATCGAGCGCCGGGCCGACCCGGGCGACGGCCGCTGCCGGATCCTGCGGCTCACACCGGCCGGGGACGCGCTCCTCGCCGAGCTCGGCGCCCGCTACACGGAGGCGCTGGAAAGAGCGCTGGGCGACTGGTCGCCCCAGGACGTCGACGTACTGAACACCCTGCTGGCCCGACTCCGATCGAGCTTCTAGAACTGAGGAACCACATGGCTACGACCACACCCACCGGTGTGCGGGGAGGCGGCGACCGGTCGGAGACGACGTCCGACAGCACGTCCATGACGCACCCGCAGATCATGAAGGCCCTGTCCGGGCTGATGCTCGGCATGTTCGTGGCGATCCTGTCCTCCACGATCGTCTCCAACGCCCTGCCCCAGATCATCAGCGACCTCGGCGGCACCCAGTCCTCGTACACCTGGGTGGTCACCGCGGCCCTGCTGTCGATGACGGCGGCGACCCCGCTGTGGGGCAAGCTCTCGGACCTCTTCAGCAAGAAGCTGCTGGTCCAGATATCCCTGGTGATCTACGTCCTCGGCTCGGTGGTCGCGGGCCTGTCCCAGAACACCGGGATGCTCATCGCCTGCCGCGTCGTCCAGGGCATCGGGGTCGGCGGCCTGTCCGCCCTGGCCCAGATCGTGATGGCCGCGATGATCTCCCCGCGCGAACGCGGCCGGTACAGCGGCTACCTCGGTGCCGTCTTCGCCGTCGCCACGGTCGGCGGTCCCCTGCTGGGCGGTGTCATCACCGACACCGAGTGGCTCGGCTGGCGCTGGTGCTTCTACGTCGGCGTGCCCTTCGCGGTCATCGCGCTCATCGTGCTCCAGAAGACCCTGCGGCTGCCGGTGGTCCGCCGCGACGTCAAGGTCGACTGGCTGGGCGCCTTCCTGATCAGCGGGGCCGTCTCGCTGCTGCTGATCTGGGTCACGCAGGCCGGCGACTCCTATGCGTGGATCTCCTGGCAGACCTGGGTGATGACCGGCGGCTCGCTGCTGCTCGGCCTGCTGTTCGTCCTCGTCGAGTCCCGCGCGAGCGACCCGATCATCCCGCTGCGGCTGTTCCGGAACACGACCATCACCCTCGCCTCGGCGGCCTCGCTGTTCGTCGGCATCGCGATGTTCTCGACGACCGTGTTTTTCAGCCAGTTCTTCCAGCTGGCCCGGGGCGAGTCCCCCACGATGTCCGGAATCCTCACGATTCCGATGATCGCCGGGCTCTTCGTCTCCTCCACCCTTTCCGGTCAGGTGATCACCAAGACCGGTAAGTGGAAGGCCTGGCTCGTCTCCGGCGGGGTCCTCCTCACGGCCGGACTCGGTCTGCTGGGCACCCTGCGCCACGACACCCCGTACTGGCACATCGCGGTCTACATGGCGCTCACCGGCCTCGGCCTCGGCATGATGATGCAGAACCTGGTCCTCGCCACCCAGAACCAGGTGGCTCCCGAGGACCTGGGCGCGGCCAGCTCCGTCGTCACCTTCTTCCGCTCTCTCGGCGGCGCCATGGGCGTCTCCGCGCTCGGCGCCGTCATGGCCAACCGGGTCACGCACTACGTCCAGGACGGGCTGGCGGCACTGGGCCCGAAGGCCGCGGCCATGGGCCACGGCGGCACCGCCGACGGCGGGATCCCCGACCTGGGGAAGCTGCCCGCACCGGTCCGCGAGGTCGTCGAGTCCGCGTACGGGCACGGCGTCGGCGACGTCTTCCTGTACGCCGCCCCGTTCGCGCTGCTCGGCCTGGTGCTGGTGCTGTTCATCAAGGAGGTCGCCCTGAAGTCGAAGCCCTCGGCGCACGCCCCGGCGGCCGGCTCGGGTCCCACCGCGACGAGCGGGGACGCGCAGTCCGCGGTGGCCGCGCCCGCCGTGACGGCGTCGGCGTCGGCGGACGGGGCCCGGGGCTGATCCCGCAGCGCCGCACCACCCCGAGGCCACCGCCCGGCCCCGCGATCGCGGGCTCAGGCGGTGGCCTTCGCCTCGATGCCCGCGATCAGGATCTCGATCGCTGCGCGGAAATCCTCCTCGGGGGCCCGCCGAGCCGTCCCGCCGCAGCCGTGCAGGAACTGCGAGACGGCCAGACGGGCACCGGCCCGGGCGGCGTCCGCCAGGCCGGTGGCGTCGAGCAGCCGCTGGAGGGCGGCGTCGAAGGCCCGGGCATGGGGGCCGATGTTCGGGTAGGCCGCGGTGAGCGGGGCCACCCAGGGGTGCTCCGCCAGCAGCCGCCGGTGGTCCCGGGCCAGCGTCCGCAACCCGCCTGACCAGCCCGCGTCCTCCGGCTCCGGCAGGACCAGTTCGCCCAGCGCCCGGTCCAGGGCGAGTTCGAGCAGGTCGTGCCGGGTGTCCACGTACCAGTACAGGGACATCGCGGTGACCCCGAGCCCGGAGGCGAGCCGCCGCATCGAGAAGCGGGTCAGACCGTCGGTGTCGAGCAGCCGCACGGCGGCCGCGGTGATCCGCTCCCGGTCGAGGCCGGACGGGGCCTCGCTGCGGCGTCTGGCGGGTGCGGCGGGCCGGGCCGCCAGCCACACGCTGGTCCGGGTCTCACCGGGATCGGCCGCGGTCACCATGGGAAGCCCTCCTCAGACGCCCAGGGTTGAGCCCGGTATGCCCGGTGCGCCCCGTTGATCCTAGAGGGTGTCCTGCCGGTCGGGCCGGATCAGGCCTTCGGAGCGGTGAGGTCGTAGAAGGTGGCTCCTCCGACCGTGCGCGCCGTGCAGTTCTCCTTCACCCAGGTCTCGATGGCACTGCTGGTGCCGCCGCCCGGACCGCCGCCCTGGCGCATCACGGCAGCGCTCCCGCCGGCCCGGCCGCTCTCGCCGTCCGATCCACCCCGGCCGATGAAGTAGTGGATCCGCCCGGTGGCCACGTACTCCTTGAACTGCTCCAGTGTCGGCGACGGGTCGCTCCCGTTGAATCCGCCGACCGGCATCACGGGTTCGCCGGAGACCAGCTGGTAACTCGCCGCGTTCTGCGACCCGGTGGCGGCCGCGGCCCAGGTGTACCGGTCCGCGTCGGCGCGCAGGGCCGCCACGGCCTCGGCTCCGACCCGGGTGCCGCCCAGCAGCCCGCCGGGTCCGCCCTGGCCCCCGCCGGCCCGCTCGGGCCCGCGCCCGTCCTGCCCGGTGGCGGCGTCCTGACCGCCCCGGCCACCGGGGCCGCCCTGGGTACCGGGGCCGCCCGCGGCGTTCGGCATCGCCTGGCCGGGGCTGCCCTGGGGTGCGCCGCCCTGGCCTCCCGGCCCGCCCGGCGGCTGCTCGCCTCCGGCGAAGCGCATCGCGCCCGGTCCGCCGCGGCCTCCCGCCACCGCCGGGCCGGCGGTCACGATGGAACCCGCATGGCCCGTGCTCACGGTGGTCAGGCAGTACGCGAACGGGCCCGCCAGCGCGGCCCCCAGACCCAGCACGGCCACCGCCGGCAGCAGCCGGCCGACGCCCGCCCGGACACCGAGCAGCAGTCCGGCCGCCGCGATCAGCCCGGCCGCCAGGACGGTCCCGCGCAGCCACGGCAGGTAGTCGGCGGCCCGGCCGAGGAGTACGTACGACCAGACGGCCGTCAGCGCGAGCACCCCGGACAGGGTGAGGGCGGCGGGCAGGCTGCCGCGCTCCTCCCACAGCACGGCGACGCCCATCCCGATCAGCGCCGCGACGAAGGGTGCCAGCGCCACCGTGTAGTACTCGTGGAAGATGCCCTGCATGTAACTGAAGACCAGCGCGGTGATCAGCAGCGAGCCGCCCCAGGCCAGGAAGGCGGCTCGGGCCATGCCCTCCAGCGAGTCGGTGGCCCGGCCGGACCGCCAGGTGACCACCAGTCCGGCCACGAACAGGATCAGGGCCGCGGGCAGCAGCCAGGAGATCTGACCGCCGATGTCGGCCGAGAACAGCCGGTCGACGCCGGTCTCGCCCCAGCCTCCGCCCCCGCCACCGGAGCGGCCGCCGCCCCCGACGCTGCCGGTCTCGTTGCCGTTGATCCGGCCGAGGCCGTTGTAACCGAGAGTCAGTTCCAGGAAGGAATTGCTCTGCGAGCCGCCGATGTACGGGCGGGACGCGGCAGGCCAGAGCTCGACCACGGCCACCCACCAGCCGCCGGCGGCCACCGTCGCGAGACCGGCGAGCAGCAGCTGGCCCAGGCGCCTGCGCAGCCGGGTGGGTGCGCAGACGGCGTACAGCAGGGCGAGCGGCGGCAGGATCACGAAGGCCTGGAGGGTCTTGGTGAGGAAGGCGAAGCCGACGGCGACGCCGGCCCACACCAGCCACCGGGTGCGGGCCCCGTCGAGGGCCCGCAGCAGGCAGTGCACGGTGACGGTCAGCAGCAGGGTCAGCAGCGCGTCGGGATTGTTGAAGCGGAACATCAGCGCGGCCACGGGGGTCAGCGCGAAGGCAGCCCCGCTCAACAACCCCGCGGCCGGGCCGAACTGGCGGCGGACGGCCGCGTAGAGCACACCGGTGGTGGCGACGCCCATCAGGGCCTGGGGGACGAGGATCTGCCAGGAGCCCAGTCCGAAGAGCCGGACGGACAGCATCATCGGCCACAGGGAGGCCGGGGGCTTGTCGACGGTGATGGAGTTGCCGGCGTCGGAGGAGCCGAAGAAGAACGCCTTCCAGCTCTCGCTGCCCGCCTGCACCGCAGCGGAGTAGAAGGAGTTGGCGTAGCCGGAGGAGCCCAGGTTCCAGAGCAGCAGCACGGCGGTGGAGAACAGGAGCGCGGCGAGGGCGGGCCGTTCCCAGGCGGGCCGGCCTGCGGACGCGGTGGCAGCGGCCCGGCCGGATGCGGGTGGGACGGTGGCGGTGGGTACGGCCGTGGTCATCGGCCCTCCTTGGAGGAGTCGGGGGTCTTCGGCCGGGCGGCACGCCGCTCGGGGAAGACCCAGGCACGGAAGAGCAGGAAGCGCAGCACGGTGGCGGCGAGGTTGGCGGTGATGAGGACGGCCAGTTCGGTGCCGTGCCCGGGTTCCGCCGTGGCGGTACCGAGGGCGGCGAGGGAACCGCTGGTCAGGGCCAGGCCGATGGCGAACACCAGCAGCCCCTGCGCCTGGTGGCGTACGGCGCGGTGCCGGCCCCGGACACCGAAGGTCAGTCGGCGGTTGGCCGCGGTGTTGGTGACGGCGGAGAGCAGCAGGGCGGCTCCGTTGGCCGCCTGGGGGCCGGTTCCGGTACGGAAGGCGGAGTAGAGCAGCAGGTAGAACAAGGTGGACAGGGCTCCGACGGCGCAGAAGCCGAGGAGCTGGCGCGGCAGCCCCCGGTCCACGCCGGGAAGGGCGGTGCGGTCGCGCGGGTCGTCACCGAAGGGGCGGGCGAGCCGGTCGAGGGGCAGCGCTCCGACGGCGAGCGCGCGTCCGACCCGCCAGACGCCCTTGAGGTCATCGGTGGCCGTCCGCAGGATGTGGACGGTGGAGTCGGGATCGTCCACCCAGTCCACCGGGACCTCGTGGATCCGCAGCCCGGCCCGTTCGGCGAGCACCAGCAACTCCGTGTCGAAGAACCACCCGGAATCCTCCACCAGCGGCAGGAGCCGCTCGGCGACCTCGCGTCGGATGGCCTTGAACCCGCACTGGGCGTCGCTGAACCGGGCGGCGAGGGAGGAGCGCAGGAGCAGGTTGTAGGCGCGTGAGACGAACTCCCGCTTCGCTCCGCGCACCACCCGCGAGGAACGGGCGAGGCGGGTGCCGATGGCGAGGTCGGAGTGGCCGGAGATCAGCGGAGCGACCAGCGGCAGAACGGCGTTGAGGTCGGTGGAGAGGTCCACGTCCATGTACGCGAGGACGGGCGCGTCGGACCCGGACCAGACCGTGCGCAGTGCCCGGCCGCGGCCCTTCTCCTCCAGCCTGGTGCTGCGTACGCCGTCCAGCGTGGCGGCGAGGCCGGCCGCGATCTCGGGGGTGCGGTCGGTACTGGCGTTGTCGGCGACGGTGATCCGGAAGGGATAGGGGAAGGTCCGGCTGAGGTGCCCGTGCAGGCGGCGCACACAGGGTCCGAGGTCCTTCTCCTCGTTGAAGACCGGGATCACCACGTCGAGGACGGGCTCACCGGGCACGGGAGCGAGGGGCGCCCGTGCCGGAAGGGCACCGGGAGAGGCGTCGGTTGACATGCGTCGACCCTCGCGGGGCGCCCTGTCACCGCTGTGTGGTGAGCCTGTGGCCCGACTGTGGGTCCGGCGTCGCGCCGACCACGGGCCGCACGGCGAGCGGGAGCAGTACCTCGAAGCAGGTCCGGCCCGGCTCGCTCCGTACGTCGACCCGGCCTCCGTGCGCGCCCACCACGGCCTGGACGATGGCGAGACCGAGGCCGGTGGAGCCGGCCGCCCGGGACCGGGACGCGTCGCCCCGGGCGAAGCGCTCGAAGACGTGGGGAAGCAGGGCGGGCGGGATTCCGGGGCCGTCGTCCTCGATCCGGAGCCGGACGGCAGATGTTTCACGTGAAACACGGGCGGTGACCGTGGTGCCGGGCGGGGTGTGCGTACGGGCGTTGGCGAGGAGGTTGACCAGGACCTGCTGGATCCGGGCCGGGTCGGCACGCACCGGCGCGGGCTCGTCGGGAAGGCTCAGGCGCCAGTGGTGCCCGGGTCCGGCGGCCCGGGCGTCGCTGAGGGCGTCGACGACGAGCGGCGCGAGGTCGGTGTCGGTGCGGGACAGCGGCCGGCCGGCGTCCAGCCGGGCGAGCAGCAGCAGGTCCTCGACCAGACCGGTCATCCGGGTCGCCTCGGACTCGATCCGGCCGAGGGCGTGCCGGGTTTCGGGGCCGGTCTCCTCCCGCCCGCGCCGGGTCAGCTCCGCGTAACCGCGGATGGAGGCGAGCGGGGTGCGCAGCTCGTGGCTGGCGTCGGCGACGAACTGCCGTACGCGGGTCTCGCTCTGCTGACGGGCCGTGAGCGCGGAGGAGACGTGGCCCAGCATGCGGTTGAGCGCGGCGCCGACCTGGCCCACCTCGGTACGGGGATCCGCCTCGGCGTCCGGGACCCGGTCGTGGAGCGCGGGCTCGCCCCTGTGCAGCGGGAGTTCGGAGACCCGGGTGGCGGTGGCCGCAACCCGGTGCAGCGGGCGGAGGGCGACCCCGACCAGCGCCTGGCCGGCGAGGGAAGCCGCGATCAGCCCGGCCAGGGTGACGCAGGCCTCCACCGCGATCAGGGTTCCCACAGTGCGGTCGACCCCGGCCAGCGGGAAGGCAAGGGCCAGGCTGCCGTCCGGGGCGGCGACCACCCGGTACGCGCCGAGGCCGGGCAGGTCGAGGTCGGCCGCGCCCGCGCGCGGCGTCGCGGCGGCCTGCACGAGGGCGGCGGTCTGGGCGGGGGTGAGCAGCACCCGGTGGTCGCGGTCGGGCCCCTCGGCGGGAACGCTGCGGGCCCCGGTGATCTGGCCCCCCGCCTCGCGGCGGATCCCGGCGGTGCCCAGCGGAGTGCCGGGGGCCAGGACGAAGGCGAGGCTGCCGTCACGGGTCGCCT
Source organism: Streptomyces sp. NPDC058646 (assembly GCF_042716875.1). Lineage (NCBI taxonomy): Bacteria > Bacillati > Actinomycetota > Actinomycetes > Kitasatosporales > Streptomycetaceae > Streptomyces > Streptomyces sp. NPDC058646. The sequence continues at coordinate 80,798 of NZ_JBHXRK010000007.1, forward strand.
TGGCTCCGGGCCCCCGGGAGGCCATGCTCACCGCCGTCCGCAGCTCCTCGTCCAGCTGGCCCACCAGGTACGAGCGCAGGGCGAGGGTCGTGACCGTCCCGATGGCCGCGCCCACCACCGCGATCAGTGCGACCGCCGCGACGACGAGCCGGGCCCGCAGCGACCAGGGCCGCCGCCACGGCACCCGCAGGCGGTGAAGACGGCGCAGGCGGTCCGGGAGGAGCCTGACGGATGTGCCGGGCCTGACGGGTCTGCCGGGTCTGCCGCCGGCGCCGCTTCTGCCGGTGGCACCGGTGCCACCGGTGCCACCGGTGATGCTGTTCGGCACTAGTCGACCGGCTTGATCAGATAACCGGCCCCGCGCCGGGTGTGGATCACGGGCGGCAGTCCGGGACCGCTCTCCAGCTTCCGCCGCAGGTAGGAGATGTACAGCTCGACCACGTTGGCCTGGCCGCCGAAGTCGTAGGACCAGACGCGGTCCAGGATCTGCGCCTTGCTCAGCACGCGCCGGGGATTGCGCATCAGGTAGCGCAGCAGCTCGAACTCGGTGGCGGTCAGGTGGATCTCCCGGCCGGCCCGGGTCACCTCGTGGCTGTCCTCGTCGAGCCGCAGGTCGCCGACGGCCAGCACCGAGCCGCCGCGCGCCGCCTGCGCCGCGCCCGAGCGCCGGACCAGACCGCGTAGCCGGGCCACGACCTCCTCCAGGCTGAACGGCTTGGTGACGTAGTCGTCGCCGCCTGCCGTCAGGCCCGCGATGCGGTCCTCGACGGAGTCCCTGGCAGTCAGGAACAACACCGGGACCTGGGGGATCTCGCGGCGGAGCCGGCCGAGGACGGCCAGCCCGTCCATGTCCGGGAGCATGATGTCGAGGACAACGACGTCCGGCCGGAACTCCCGCGCCGCCCGCACCGCGGCCGCCCCGTCCCCCGCACTGCGGACTTCGCAGCCCTCGTAGCGCAGGGCCATGGACAGCAGCTCGGAGAGCGAGGCCTCGTCGTCGACGACGAGCACCCGGCAGGGTCCTCCGTCGGGCCGCACCAGGGCCGCGGGGTTGCTGGTGGACGTGGACGCGGGGGAGGTGGTCGTCGCAGTCATGCGACCACGCTGACCGTCACCTCTGAGAGCGTTCTTGTCCCTTCCTGTGATTCTCCTGAGAAACGCCGCTCAGGCGTCGAGCCGGAACAGGCGGGCGCCGTTGTCGTGACAGACCGCCCGCAGCCAGTCGTCACCGAGACCGAGCCGTTCGAGAGCGGCGAGCTGGTGCTCATAGGGGTAGGGGATGTTCGGGAAGTCCGTGCCCAGGAGGATGCGGTCGCCGAGGTCCGCGAGGCGGCCGAGTTCGCCCGCCGGGAAGCCGCTGAACTGCTCGGAGAAGTCGGTGAAGGCCATGGTGGTGTCGAGGCGCACCCGGTCGTACCGGTCGGCGAGGCCGAGGAAGTCCGTGTACTCGGGCATGCCCATGTGGGCGACGATCAGTGGCAGCCGCGGGTGCCGGGCCAGCAGCCGGGCGACCGGCTCCGGTCCGGTGTGCTTGCCGGGGACGGGGCCCGAACCGCAGTGGATCACGGTCGGGACCCCTGCTTCGGCGAGCAGCCCCCACACGGGGTCGAGGCGCTCGTCGTTGGGGTCGTACCCGCCGACCTGGAGGTGGGCCTTGAAGATCCGGGCCCCGGCGTCCAGTGCCCGACCGACGTACGCGCGCACGCCCTCCTCGGGGAAGAAGGTCGCGGTGTGCAGGCAGTCGGGGGTCCGTGCGGCGAAATCGGCGGACCAGGCGTTGAGCCAGGCGGCCATCGCCGGCTTGTGGGGGTAGAGCATGGCCGTGAAGGCCCGGACCCCGAACTCCCGCAGGAGCGCGACCCGCTGCTCCTCCTCGTGCCGGTAGGTGATGGGCCACTCGACTCCGGTCAGCGGGCCGACCGCGTCGAAATGGTCCCAGACCTTGTCCATGACCCGCTCGGGCATGAAGTGGGTGTGGACGTCCACCAGTCCGGGCAGCCCGAGCCGCTCCCGGAAGGCGCGGACCGCCTCAGCCGTTCCGGACAAAGCCGTGGCTCCGCTCGACCGTCGCGACGTGCAGGGTGTAGCTCTCGTACCAGTCGGCGCGGCCCTGCTTCATGGCCGCCTGGTGCTCCAGGTCCTCCCGCCACGCGGTGAGGGACTCGTGGTCGCGGAAGTAGGCGACGGTGATGCCGAGACCCCCGGGGGTGCGCGCGGACTCGTACCCGAGGAAGCCCGGAATCGCGCGGACGATCTCGCCCATCCGGGCGAGGGTCTCCGCGTAGCCGTCGTCCTCGGGGGTGCGCACGCTGCTGAAGACCGCCATCAGGTACGGCGGTTCGAAGGCCTGTACGGGCTGGATGCTCATGGCCACCACCCTCGGCGGCCCGCCCCGCCCTGTCCACCGGAATCCGGTCCACGGGCCCGAAGGGATCCAAGATTTGACCTTGCCCGGCCCCGCGGGCGGTGACTCCCCGGCGTACCAGCGGACAGCGCTCCTCAGAAGAGCCCGTCCTGGCCGGTCGCCGGGGTGATGTCCGGGACCTCGACCACCGGCACGGCCGTCACCGGCTCGCCCTCGGGGGCCCGGAGTTCCCAGCCAGCCAACAGCCTGGTGTCCACCACGAGCCCGTCGGCGAGGTGCAGATCGGGTCCGGCCGCCCCGGCCAGCCGTCCCGCCACGATCCCGCCGGGGACCATGTGCGTGATCACCCGGACGGACGGAGGCAGTCCGTCCAGCCCGAACGGACCGGCGTGGTCCGCGATGTCACAGGGAAGCCGCTCCAGCGACTCCGGCCACCCCGGCAGCGCGGCCGCCCGGGCGTGCAACTCAGCCGCCTCCCGGGCCCGTTCGGACGCGGGCGGCAGCTGCGCACGGACGGCGCGCTTGCGGGCGTACGCGATCCGGTCGGGCACCCCGAGGGCCGCCCGCAGCAGCTCCTCGGTGCGCCGGGTGGCCATCAGCGGGCCGCGCCCCAGCCAGGTCCACGTCACCGCCCCCTGCTCCAGCAGCCGGGCAGGCCCCCGCTCCTCGGCGGTGATGCCGACCTTGACCAAGCCTGGTCCGAACCACGCCAAGTAGACGCGGTACGTCCGCGGATCGGCCGCGTTCGTGTCCGCGGCCACGGAGAACGACCGGTCGAGGCGGGCGCATTCGGGGCACTGCGCGTTTCCGGTCCGGGCGGGCACCGTGGCCCCCGTGGGACAGGCGGTCCGCTTCCCGGCCCGCCGTACGCCGAGGCAGTGCCGCTCGCCGCGCGCGACGAAGGCCAGCTGCTGCCCGTAGGCGAGCACGCTCGACCGCTCCCCGCGCCCCTCCCCGAGCCAGCCGATGGCGGGACGCTCCCCCTTCCACCGGATCCCGGTGCACCACCAGCTCACAGCGGGAGCGGCCGCTCGAAGAAGGTCTCCAGGACGACCGTGGCGTGCGTGCCGCTGACGCCGTCGATGGCGTAGAGGCGGCGCAGGACGTCCTGCAACTGGCCGGTGGAGGCCGTCCGCACCTTGACCAGCACCGAAGCGCTGCCCGCGATGATGTGCGCCTCCTGGATCTCGGGGATCTCGGCGAAAGCCGCGCCGGACTCTCCCATCCAGGCGTTGGAGTCGACCATCACGTAGGCGAGGACCCCGCTGCCGACCGCGGCCGGATCGACGTCCACGGTCGTCCGCCGGATGACCCCGCGCTCGCGCAGCTTGCGCACACGCTCGTGGGTGGCTCCGGCCGACAGCCCGACGGCGGCGCCCAGGGCGGCGTACGACTGACCCGCGTCCTGCTGCAGGCGCAGGACCAGCGCCCGGTCGATGTCGTCCACGCGATCTTCCTCTCATGAGCCCGTTGGTCTTGCGAGGACGGTACCCGATCCGGCAATCTCACCATCACGCCGAACATCATTCGGCATTTCAATCTCAGGGGGAATGATGTCCACCATTGCCGGCCCTGCCCTGTACGAGGTCCTGGACGAACGGTTCCGCACCGGCCGCTGCACCAACGGGGACGCCCGGCTGGAACGGCTCCACGACGACTGCCGCTGGGCGGAAGGTCCGCTCTACCTGCCCGCCTGGCGCCAGCTCGTGTGGAGCGACATCCCCAATGACCGGATGCTGCGCTGGGACGAGGCGAGCGGCTCGGTATCCGTCTTCCGCTCCCCGGCCGGCCACCCCAACGGCAACACCCTGGACCGCGAAGGCCGCCTGATCACCTGCGAGCAGGGCAACCGGCGCGTCACCCGTACGGAGCCGGACGGCACCCTCACCGTCATCGCCGACCGCTTCGAAGGCAAGCGGCTCAACAGCCCGAACGACGCCGTGGTCCGCTCGGACGGCTCCGTCTGGTTCTCGGACCCGGACTTCGGCATCACCAGCGACTACGAAGGCCGGCGGGCGCCCGGTGAGATCGGCGCCTGCAACCTCTACCGGGCCGACCCCGCCACCGGCACGGTCCGCCTGGTGGCGGACGGCTTCCTCGGCCCGAACGGCCTCGTCTTCTCCCCCGACGAGAGCGAGCTCTTCGCGGCGGACACCCGGGCCGGACACATCCGCGCGTTCAAGGTCACCGCCGACGGTTCGCTGACCGGCGACCGGGTCTTCACCCCATGCCCCTCGGTCGACAACATCCGCTTCGACGACGCAGGCAGGCTGTGGGCGGCGGCGATGGAGGCGGGCGTCCACTGCTACGCCCCGGACGGCACCCTCATCGGCCGCGTCCGCGTCCCCGAACCGGTCTCGAACATCGCCTTCGGCGGCCCCAAGAACAACCGCCTCTTCATCACCGCCACCACGTCCCTCTACTCCCTGGTGATGTCGGTGACCGGCCTCCCCCGGGTCCTCTAGCGGGCGACGAACTGCGTCAGGATCGCCTGGACCTCGTAGATGTCGACGCCTTTGGTGAAGGTCTTCTCGATCGGTGCCGCGCTACCGGATATCCAGATCTTGAGCTCGGCATCGAGATCGAAATGACCGGCCGTCTCCACGGCGAAGTGCGTGATGCTCCGATAGGGGACGGAGTGGTACTCCACCTTCTTCCCCGTGAGCCCCTGCTTGTCGACGAACACCAGTCGCCGGTCGGTGAACAGGATGGTGTCCCGGATCAGCACGTACGCCGCGTGCACCTGCTCGCCCTGCCCCAGCAGCCGCGCGTAGTCCCGCTGCGCCGACACGTGGTCGACGGTGTGCGCATTCCCGAACAGTCCCATGGGAGCCCCCTCTTCCTCAGGTTCGGTCGATCTCCCGGAACACTATCCGTGGCCGCCTCCCGTCCACGTCCCCCGGCAGAGCCAGATCTTCCCTGACTACTCCCGGGGGACCGCCTCCTCATCAAGGAGGAGACCAGGCCACACCCGACACCACATCCGGCGCCGGCCGCAGGCCCCACGGCAGTGCCGCCCCCCAGGCGCCCTCAGCCGCTCGCCCCTGCCGCGAGCAGCTCCAGCACCTGCTCCGGCGTCCAGTTCCCGGCCGCACCCGGACGCGAGGCCAGGTAGTCGGCGATGCCCGCCTCCTCCCACTGCCCCGACTCCAGCAGGCCGCCCGCCACATACCGCAGGTACCCGGCGGACGGCATGACCAGCTCGACGTCCCGGAGCGTCCACGGGGCGGTGAAGGTCAGCACGGGGATCCCCTCGATGGTGCCCGGGCAGATGAGCGTCTCGTACCGCCCGGCGCCCAACTCGTCGCGACCCTCGCGCAACACCCTGGTCAGGTCCACGTCCGCTCCCGGCTCCTCGTACATCTCCTGCGCGGCGATGTCCGACACCTGCCCCACGGTCACCAGGTGCGCCCGCCCCCTCAGCCGGCCGGGCGCCGTCGGGTCGTAGAAGCCCCTGCCCCCCATCCACACGGGGGACCACGTGGCGAAGTAGAGCGAACCTTCGAGCTCGACGGCGATCGACCGTTCCGGCGCACTGCGGTCCCGGCAGCCCGGGTACCTCCGCGCCGCACCGGGAGGGGCACCGCCCGCGATGTAGGAGCTCAGCCGCCCCATGTGCATGTTGGAGCCGTAGGACGCGTACCAGACGCGCTCGGGCACGGGCAGTTCACGGCTGAGGGGGGCCACGGTGTGGACGGCCATGCACTGCTCCTCACTACGCCAGAAGCCCCCCGGGATGATCCCGGGGGGCTTCTGGTCGACGTGCACTCGGCAGGATTCGAACCTGCAACCTTCTGATCCGTAGTCAGATGCTCTATCCGTTAAGCTACGAGTGCTTGGCTTGCTGGGGTTTTGCGCCCCGTTGGCCTTGCGAGAACAACAATACATGGACCTCGCCGGGACGCGAAATCCATTAGCCAAACCGCCTCCGACCTGCGGAAACGGCTTGGAAGAAGATCGTCCAGTTGGGTCCGGGCGGATGCCCCTCGGCCACACGTACGCCGCAAGCGGGCCGGAACGCACCGAAGCCCCGGTCCGCATGGACCGGGGCTTCGTGAAGTGCGGAGGCGGAGGGATTTGAACCCTCGATGGGGGGTAAGCCCCAAACCGCATTAGCAGTGCGGCGCCATAGACCGGACTAGGCGACGCCTCCAGCACACCCTCGCGTACGAAGGTGCGTGCAGATGATGACACAGGCGCGGGGCCGGTCACCAATCCGCTCCCACGGTACTAGGACCAGAGGGCGGAGGGCAAAGCCTTAATACCGTCCCGGACGCAACGTAGGCGGGCCCCCGTCGTTGGTCAGGCGTACGACGTACGGACGACCTGGAGTGCCTCATGCTGCGTCTCGCCGCCTTCGCCGTCACCTCAGCCCTGGCCGCCGCGGCGGCCGGGCCGCTGCCCCCGCTCCCCCTGGGACGGCTGCTGGCCGGGCCCGACCGCCTCGCCATCTCCATGGCCGAGACCGGGAACGCCCGGCTGGACCGGGAGTACCGGCTCGAATGCGACCCCGTGGGCGGTGATCACCCGTGGAAGGAGGAGTCCTGCGCGCGGCTGGCCCAGCTCGCCGGGGAGGGGAAGGACCCGTTCGCGCCCGTCTCCAAGCGGCAGCTCTGCACCATGCAGCACGGGGGCCCGGCCACCGCCCGGATCACCGGAACCTGGCGCGGACAGAAGGTGGACACCACCTTCCGGCGGACCAACGGATGCGAGATCACCCGCTGGGACGAGTTGGAACCTCTGCTTCCGCCTGGGCGTTCCTGACCTGCGAGGATGCGCCGCTCGGGCGGTATCCACCACGCATCCGCCCTCCCGCCGCGGGGCTGTGGCCTTAGACTCCTCCCGTGACTTGCCGGTAGTTGTGGTCAGGGAGGAAGCTCGTCGTGAGCAGCAGGCCATCCCGAGGCGCTGCTCGCCTCGCAGCAATACTCGACGCTCTTCCGGACGCGCTGTTGCTCGTCAACGCCAACGGCACTGTCGTCAACGCGAATTCGATCGCCCTCGAGGTGATGGAGAGCCCGGGCACGGGCCTCGTCGGCCGGGGCGTGCTCGACCTCCTGCCCGAGTTCGACTCCAAGCTGATCCCCGGTTCGATGCGCCGGCCCGGCGAGGACGACGGGGGCCGGGCCAAGCCCGCCCGGATGATCGCCCGCCGGACCGACGGCAGCGAGTTCCCGGTCGAGGTCACCAGCGCCCATCTCGACGGTCGCGACGCCTACCGCGAGCCGCAGCCCGCCTACACCGGCGACGAGCTGCTGATGCTCGTCGTACGGGACCTCTCGCAGACCGTGGACACCGAGGCCGAGCTGGCCCGCTCCCAGCGGCAGACCGAAATGATCCTGCGGGCCGCCGCCGAGGGCGTCGTCGGCACCGACACCGACGGACGGGTGGTGCTGGTCAATCCCGCCGCCGCGCAGATCCTCGGCTACCGCGCCACCGACCTCGGCAACCGCGAACTGCACGGGCTGGTCCAGCACTCGCGCGCCGACGGCTCCCCGTTCCCCTTCGAGGAGTCACCTCTCGCCGACACCCTGCGCAGCGGACGCAAGCACCGCGTGCGCGGGCAGGTGCTGTGGAACAAGGCCGGCCAGCCGGTGGCCGTCGACCTGACCACCTCTCCCGTGCGGGACGGCGAGCAGCTCGTCGGCGCCGTCATGACCTTCACCGACCGGCGGCCCTACGACGCCCTCGCCGCGCGCCACGCCCAGCTGCTGGCCGTCCTCGGCGACTCGCTGCGCGGGCCGCTGGACGAGCTGCGCGGGGAGCTGGCCACGCTCGCCGCCGATGACGCGGGACAGCTGTGGCCCGAGGCCAACCAGCTGCTGCACCACCTGGCCGCCGGGTACTCGCGGATGACGACACTCGTGGACAACGTGCTCGGCTACCAGCGCCTGGACGCCGGCAGCGACCGGCTCAAGAAGAAGAAGGTCCTGATCAACGGCGTCGTCGCCGCCGGTGTCGACGGTGCGGTCGAGTTGATCGGGCCGGGGCGCGCGCAGTTCGCCGTCCATGCCCCGACGATCGAGGCCGAGGTCGACGCGGACCGCATCGCGACCGCGCTCGCGCATCTGGTCGCGGACGTCGCGGGGGTGGACGCGACGGGCAAGACCCGTCAGGGCAGCGGCTACAGCGACTCGACGATCGTGGTGGCGGCCGCACAGCGCGGTGACGTCGTACGGATCGAGGTGCGCGGCCCGTACGAGGGCGGGAACCCGGTGCACGAGCCGATCGTGCGGGGCATCGTCTCCGCGCACGGCGGCGTACTGCAGACCGTGGAGGTTCCCGGCGCGCCCGGCGGGGCGTACGTACTGGAGCTGCCGCTGGGCGCCGGAGCCGGAACGGTGACCCTGCCGGAGCCGGCGGAGGAGCCCGCACCGGCCGCGGCCGACGAGGCTCCCGCGGGGAAGGTGTCCGGCGGACGGCGAGCACGGCGCGGAGTGGATGCGTTCCTGGACGACGACGGACCGCAGGGGTCCGGAGCCGCGAAGGCCGCCGACGGCGGCGCCGGCGCGCTGGCGCTGCCGTCCGGGCGGCGCCGGGCGGGCGAGTCCGGCCCCGATCCGGACGGCGCCGGGGCTGGGTCCGGGCTGGCCCAGTCCCCGGTGAACCCGGCGGGGCTCGGCACCGGCCGACGCCGGGGCCGCGACGGTGACGGCAGCGGCGAGGGCGGTCAGGGCGGGGCCGGACGGCCCGTTCCCCCGCAGGGCACCGCCATGCCGGCGCTGCCGCCCGTACCCCCGGCTCCCGTGGCCGTACCTCCGGTTCCCATGACCGAACATCCCGCCGGGCGCCGCCGGGCGCTGGGTCCGGCCGGTCCGGCGCAGCAGCCGGGCGGTCCCGTACCGGCGACCGGGCTCGGGCCGACTCCCGCCCCGGCTCCCGCACGGCCCATCGCCCCCGAGGGCGGCTTCGCCCTGCCCCCGGGACCGACCCCCGCTCCGCCGGCCGCTCAGGCCCACGCCATGGCCGGAGCGGCTCCCGCCCCCGCCGAGGCCGAGGGCGACCCGGACGGCCCCGGCGGCCGCCGGGGGCGCCGGGTGCTGGGCGCGCCCGGGGCCGAACCCGAGGCCGGCGCCGCGCAGCCCGTCGCGGGCGCATCGGACGCCACGGAGGCGGCACAGCCGACCGGCCGGCGCCGTGCGCTGCCCGCCACTCCCGTGTGGCCGGTCCCTGCGGCCCGGACGGCCACCGAGGACGACGAGGCCGCCGGCCGGCCCGCGGTCCCCGGGGCCCGGCAGCCGAAGGACGTCCCGGCGGAGGAGCAGCCGGGGCAGCCGATCAACGTGCGCGCCCTCAACACCCTCGGCCAGGGCATCGTCGTGGACCCGAACGGTTCGGGTTCCGGCCGCCGGCGCCGGCTCGCCGAGCCCGCCCCCCAGGGCAGGGCCTTCGCCATAGGAGCGCCCGAGGCGGGTTCCGACGAGGGCCCGGAGCCGCTGGACGGTCCCGGTGGCGCCGTCGAGGTGGTCAACCGGCCCGTGCCGCGCCCCGTCGACGACGAACTCCCGCCCGAGCCCCTGGACAACCCGCGGCGTCTCCTGGTGTGGCCCGCGCCCGACGTGCAGACGCAGCAGGCGCTCAGCGACCGTGGCTACCGCCCGGTGATCGTGCACTCCCGCGAGGAGGTGGACGCCCAGATCGCCGCGTTCCCCGCCGCGCTGTTCGTCGACCCGCTGACCGGGCCGATCACCCGGACCGCCCTGCAGTCCCTGCGTCAGGCCGCGGTGGCCGCGGAGGTCCCCGTACTGGTCACAGCCGGGCTGGGGCACGCCACGCGCGAGGCCGCGTACGGGGCCGATCCGGCCGTGCTCCTCAAGGCGCTCGCGCCGCGCGACAGCGAGCAGCACCCTTCCCGGGTACTGCTGATCGAGGAGCACGACGAGATCGCCACCGCGCTGACCGCCGCCCTGGAGCGGCGGGGCCTCCAGGTCGCGCGGGCCGGAGCCGATACCGACGCCGTGGAACTGGCGACCCGGATCCGGCCCAATCTGGTGGTCATGGACCTGATGCAGGTACGCCGCCGGCGGGCCGGGATCGTGGACTGGCTGCGTGCCAACGGGCACCTGAACCGCACGCCGCTGGTCGTCTACACGACGGCCGGCATCGACCCGGCGGAACTGCCGAGGCTGGCCTCCGGCGAGAGCGTGCTCTTCCTCGCCGAGCGGGCCACCACCGCGGACGTCCAGGGCCGCATCGTGGACCTGCTGGCCAAGATCGGCACCAACTAGTAATCCTGGGCCGATGGCCATCATCAGCACGAGCGAGCAGACGGTCCCCGCCGACAACGGGGAGGTGAACCTGCTGATCGCCCGGCAGGTGGAGCCGGGGCACGAGGAGAACTTCGAGGCCTGGGCCCACGGCATCCTGGAGACGGCGGCGGGCTTCCCGGATCACCTCGGGTACGGGCTCTTCCGCCCGGCGTCGGAGGGCGAGCCGTGGTTCCTGGTCCACCGGTTCCGCAGTCAGGAGGCCTTCCAGCGCTGGCAGGACTCCCCGGAGCGGGCGCAGTGGTTCTCCAACTGCCTCGGCCACCACCACACGGAGATAGCCCGCCGTGAGCTGCACGGCATGGAGACCTGGTTCGCCAAGCCGGGTACGACCCGGCCCGCGCCGCCGCGGTGGAAGATGGCGATCAGCTCGGGGCTGGCCATCTTCCCGATCTCGCTCGCCGGCAACGCGGTGCTCGGGCCGTACCTGGTGGATCTGCACTTCGTACTGCGGACGGCCGCCTTTGCGGTCGTCTTCAGCTCCCTGATGACCTACGTGGCCATGCCCGCCGTCAGCAAGCTGCTGCGGCCATGGCTCACCAAGGGCTGAGACCGGGTCAGTCCAGCTTCGTCACGTCCAGGGCGCCGTCCGCGTACTGCTTGCGGATCACCTTCTTGTCGAACTTGCCGACGCTCGTCTTCGGCACCGCCTCGATGACCGTCCAGCGCTCCGGCAGCTGCCACTTCGCGATCGACTGGGCGAGGAACGCGCGCAGCCCCTGGTAGTCCACGGTGGCGCCCTCCTTGAGGACGACGGTGGCCAGCGGGCGCTCGCCCCACTTCTCGTCGGGGACGGCGACGACAGCCGCCTCGGCGACCTCGGGGTGCGCCATCAGCGCGTTCTCCAGCTCCTGGCTGGAGATCCACTCGCCGCCGGACTTGATGACGTCCTTCGCCCGGTCGGTCAGGGTGAGGAAACCGTCGGGGCTGATGATCCCGACGTCGCCGGTCTTGAGCCAGCCGTCCTCGCTGAACTTGTCCTCGGGGCGCTCGGGTTCGCCGGACGCGCCGCCGTAGTAGGCGCCCGCGATCCAGGTGCCGCGCACCTCCAGCTCGCCCGCCGACTCGCCGTCCCAAGGCAGGATGTCGCCGCCGGGGCCGACCAGACGGGCTTCGACGCCCGCCGGGAAGCGGCCCTGGGTGATCCGGTACGGCCACTGCTCCTCGTCGCTCAGACCGGCCGGGGGGTGCGCCATGGTGCCCAGCGGGGACGTCTCGGTCATGCCCCAGGCGTGGCAGAGGCGGACGCCCAGCTTGTCGTAGGCCTCCATCAGGGACGGCGGACAGGCCGCGCCGCCGATGGTGACCTGCTTCATCGAGGTGAGGTCGCGCGGATGGGCGGTGACCTCGGCCAGCAGCCCCTGCCAGATGGTCGGGACGGCCGCGGCGTGTGAGGGCCGCTCCCGCTCGATCATCTCGGCGAGCGGGGCCGGCTGCAGGAACCGGTCCGGCATCAGCATGCTGATGCCGGTCATGAAGGTGGCGTGCGGCAGACCCCAGGCGTTCACGTGGAACTGCGGGACCACGACGAGGGTGGTGTCCGCGTCGGTCAGCCCCATCGACTCGGCCATGTTGACCTGCATGGAGTGCAGGTAGATCGAACGGTGGGAGTAGACGACACCCTTGGGGTCCCCGGTGGTGCCGGAGGTGTAGCACATCGCCGCGGCCGAGCGCTCGTCCAGATCGGGCCAGTCGTAGCGGTCGGGACGGCCCGCGAGGAGTTCCTCGTACTCGTGGACGTGGACGTCGAGGCCTTGGAGCGCCGAACGGTCGCCGATGCCGGCGACGACGACGTGCTCGACGGTCGGCAGGTGCGGCAGCAGCGGCGCGAGCAGGGGCAGCAGCGTGCCGTTGACCAGCACGACCCGGTCGGCGGCATGGTTGACGATGAAGATCAGCTGCTCGGGGGGCAGACGCAGGTTGAGCGTGTGCAGGACCGCGCCCATGGAGGGGATCGCGAAGTACGCCTCGACGTGCTCGGCGTTGTTCCACATGAGGGTTCCGACACGCTCGCCCTGCTGGACGCCGAGCTCGTCGCGCAAGGCGTTCGCGAGTCGGGTGGCGCGGGTACCGATCTCGGCGAAGCTTCGACGATGCGGCTCAGCCTCCCCGGTCCAGGTCGTGACCTGGGACTTCCCGTGGATCGTCATCCCGTGCTGGAGTATGCGGGTGACGAGGAGTGGTACGTCCTGCATGGTGCTCAGCAAAGCGTCCTCCCGGTGAGCGCTGCGGCGCTGCGGCGGCTACGGATGCTGCCGATTCTGCGCACGTACCGGTCGGCATGTCACTACCCAGGAGTAGAAACCATCCCTGTTTCACGTGAAACATCCCTCTCGGCCCCCGCGGGCGCCGGTCGGGACGGTCTCTCGTGTTGGACCGGCGGTGTTTCACGTGAAACAACGGGTGTGCCGCAGCGGTTCAGCGGACCGGCGTGAGCTCCGGGTCCTCGCGGAGCTTGCCGAGCGCGCGGGAGACGGCGCTCTTGACCGTGCCGACGGAGACCCCGAGCAGCTCGGCGGTCTGCACCTCGCTCAGGTCCTCGTAGTAGCGCAGGACGACCATGGCCCGCTGCCGGTCGGGCAGCCGGGTCACCGCGCGCCACATCGCGTCGCGCAGGGCCTGCGCCTCCGCCGGGTCGGAGGCCGGGGATGCCTCCACCTCCGGGATCTCGTCGCAGGAGAACTCGTCGACCTTGCGCTTGCGCCACTGGGACGTCCGCGTGTTGACCAGGGTCCGCCGGACGTACCCGTCCAGGGCGCGATGGTCCTCGATCCGGTCCCAGGCGACGTAGGTCTTGGTGAGGGCGGTCTGGAGGAGGTCCTCCGCGTCGCACGGATCGGCGGTGAGCGAGCGCGCGGTGCGCATCAGGACCGAGCCGCGGGTCCGGACGTACGCCGAGAACGACGGGTACGGCGTCGGGTTCGGGGCGAGCGTGCACAGAGGCGGGGTCATGTCTCCACGCTAGGAGCGGACACCCTGCCGGGAATCGCCCGCAGGTGCCGAAGGCGGATCCGTCTCAGGTTGTAGGACGGACGCCCTCCCTACCTCCTCCAGGTGGAGGAGGCAGGGGCCGCGCAGAACCGGGGACAGACCGCTGGACGGCACTGACCTCAGCCGAAGGCGCCGAGGACCAGGCCCGAGGTCGGTACCCCGGTACCGGCTGTGACCAGGGCGTGCGCGGCGCCGTCGACCTGGTTGACGGAGGTCCCGCGCAGCTGGCGGACGGCTTCGGCGATGCCGTTCATGCCGTGCAGGTACGCCTCACCGAGCTGACCGCCGTGGGTGTTGAAGGGCAGCGCGCCGGCGGCCACGAAATCGGCCGCCTCGCCGGGGGCGCAGAAGCCGAACTCCTCCAGTTGCATGAGCACGAAGGGGGTGAAGTGGTCGTAGAGGATGCCGACGTCGATGTCCGAGGGCCGCAGCCCGCTGGTCCGCCACAGCTGGCGGGCGACCACGTTCATCTCCGGCAGTCCGGTGAGCCCGTCGCGATAGAAGGAGGTCATGCCCTCCTGTCGGCGCCCCGCACCCTGCGCGGCCGCGGTGATCACCGCCGGTGTCTGGCGCAGGTCCCGGGCCCGTTCGGTGCTGGTGACGACGAGGGCCTGGCCGCCGTCCGTCTCCTGGCAGCAGTCCAGCAGCCGCAGCGGCTCGACGATCCAGCGCGAAGCGGCATGGTCGGCGAGGGTGATGGGCTTGCCGTAGAAGTAGGCGGCGGGGTTGTTCGCGGCGTAGCGGCGGTCGGTGACCGCGACGTGCCCGAAGGCTTCCGGGGTGAGGTTGTAGGTGTGCAGGTAGCGCTGGGCCGCCATGGCCACCCAGGAGGCCGGAGTCAGCAGCCCCCAGGGCAGGGACCAGCCGAGGGCGGCCCCCTCCGCCGACGGCTCGCGCTGCTGCACACCGGAGCCGAAGCGGCGCCCGGAGCGCTCGTTGAAGGCGCGGTAGCAGACCACGACCTCCGCCACCCCGGTGGCGACGGCCAGGGCGGCCTGCTGGACGGTGGCGCAGGCGGCGCCGCCGCCGTAGTGGATGCGGGAGAAGAAGGACAGGTCGCCCATGCCCGCCGCCTGGGCGACGGTGATCTCGGGGCTGGTGTCCATCGTGAAGGTGACCATGCCGTCGACGTCGGCGGGGCCGAGTCCCGCATCGTCGAGGGCGGCGTGCACGGCCTCGACGGCGAGCTTCAGCTCGCTGCGGCCCGAGTTCTTGGAGAACTCGGTCGCCCCGATACCGGCGATGGCGGCCCGGCCGCCGAGTCCGTCACGGGTGCGGACGCTCATCCGGCGCTCCCCAGGGTGACGGTGACGGTGCCGGTCACGTGGTGGCCGATGCCGTTGGTGCCGACGATGCGGATCTCGGCGGTGTCCCCGTCGAGGGCCGTCACGGTGCCGGTGAGGGTCATGGTGTCGCCCGGATAGTTGGGTGCGCCGAGACGGATGGCCACCTTGCGCAGGACGGACCGCGGGCCCAGGCGGTCGGTGATGTACCGGCCGACCAGGCCGTTCGTGGTCAGGATGTTCATGAAGACGTCCGGGGAGCCCTTCTCCCGGGCCAGTGACGCGTCGTGGTGCACGTCCTGGTAGTCGCGGGAGGCGATGGCGCCCGCGACGATCAGGGTGCGGGTGACCGGTATCTCCAGTGCGGGCAGCTCCTCGCCGACCCTCACCCCTCGGACCTTCTCCACACCGGCTCCCTTCGCATCCGTCCCCGTCACGCCGGACTCCATGACTCAGCCCTCCTTCGCCAGCACGGCGCCCAGTTCGGCCAGCAACTCGCTGCCGCAGCCCAGGTAGGCGTCCAGCTGGCGCCCCCACAGGAAGTGCCGGTGGACGGGGTGGTCCAGGTCGGCGCCCATCCCGCCGTGCAGGTGCTGGCCCGCGTGCACGACCCGCTTGCCGGCCTCGGAGGCCCACCAGGCCGCCGTCAGCGCGTGCTCCTCCGCCGGGAGGCCCTGGTCGAGGCGCCAGGCGGCCTCGTAGGCGGTGACCCGGATCGCTTCCGTGTCCATGTACGCGTCTGCGGCCCGGAGCATGACGCCCTGGTTGGTGGAGAGCGGCCGGCCGAACTGCTCGCGCGTGCAGGTGTACGCGACGGCGCGGGCCAGGGAGCCCGCGCAGACGCCCGCCTGGAGTCCGGCGAAGGCGGTGCGGGCGGTGGCCAGCGTGTGCGCGTACGGGCTCGCGCCATCGCTCCCGGCCGAGTCCGCGGCGCCGATGCGTTCGGCCTCGGCGCCGGTCAGGGTCAGACGGGCTGCCGACCAGGGGGCGGTGGTCTCCACGGGGGAGGTCCGCACCCCGGGCGCGTCCAGCCGTACGAGCCAGAGCACCCGGTCAGCGTCCGGGACCAGGACGTGCGTGGCGTCGCGCAGCCAGGGAACGGCGGGAGCCGTCCCCGTCAGCCGGGTGCCCTCGGCCCTGAACCTGCCGCGGTCCGGAAAGGCCCCGGTGGCCACGGCCTCGCCGCTGCCCAGGGCGGGCAGCAGGCGTGCGCGCTGCTCGGCACTGCCGTGGGCGGTCACGGGGAGGACTCCGTACGCGCAGGTGGCGGCGTAGGGGACCTGCGCGGTGGTACGGCCCTGTTCCTCCAGCAGCAGGACCAGACCGAGCAGGCCGGTCTCCTCGACGGCGGAGACGAGACCGGAGGAGGTGAGGGCCTTCCACAGCTCGGCGTCGCTGCCGGTGCCGGCGGCGGCGAGACGTTCGTGGGTGGCGAGGTCGGCGAAGATCCGGGCGGCGAGACCGGCTGCGGCGGCCTGCTCCTCGGTGGGGTGGAAGTCCATCAGCCCTCGCTCCCTCGGAAGACGGGGAGTACGAGGTCGTCGTCCATGCGCAGGAACTCCAGCCGGACGGGCATGCCGATGCGCACCTTGTCGTAGGGGACGCCGGTGATGTTCGTGACCATCCGGACGCCTTCGGCGAGCTCGACGAGAGCGACCGCGTAGGGCGGGTCGAAGGCCGGGAAGGGCGGGTGGTGCATGACGACGTAGCTGAACACGGTGGCCTCACCGCAGGCCTCCACGGTGTCCCAGTCGGGGGAGGCGCAGGCGTTGCAGCCGGGCAGCCACGGGAAGCGCAGGGTGGCGCACGCGGTGCAGCGCTGGATCAGCAGCCTGTGGTCCCCGACGCCCTCCCAGAAAGCACGGTTGTCGCGGTTGACCACCGGGCGGGGGCGCCGGGCCTTGGGCTGAGCGGGCTTTCCGGCCCGGGCCGTGGGCGGGGCGGCGGGGGTGTACTTGAGGATCCTGAAGCGGTGGGTGCCGGCGAGGTCCCCGTCCGCGTGCACGTCCGTGCGGGTCGTCACGAAGTGTCCCGTGCCCAGCTTGGTCGTCTTGCGGGGGGACACGGACTCGATGACGGCGTCGAAGGTGATCGCGTCGCCCGGGCGCAGTGGGCGCAGGTACTCCTGTTCGCAGTCGGTTGCCACCACGGAGGTGAAGCCCGCTCCGTCGAGCAGCGAGAAGAGCTCGTCGTAGGCGGAGGAGCGGTCGGTGTGACCGGAGAGCCCGCCCATCGTCCAGGCCTGGAGCATGGTGGGCGGAGCGATGGCATCCGCCCCTTTGTAGGCCGGGTTGGCATCGCCCATGGCCTCGCACCAGTGGCGGATCATCGGCTCGTTGACCGGGTCCTTGCCACGGCCCGCGGAAGCCGCCGGCCGCCCTTCGAAGGACGTGAGCAGTGTGTGGAACCGGGCTGCCTCCTCGGCCCCGTCCGGCTCCCGGCCCGCCGCGTCCGCCGCGTCCGCCGTCATCGCTGCCTCCCCTTCATGCCGAGCCGCATCATGGCGACGATCTCCCGCTGGACCTCGCTGACCCCGCCGCCGAAGGTGTTGATCTGCGCCGCCCTGTTCATCCGCTCCAGCTCGCCCCCTGCGAAGGAGTCGGGTCCGGGCCCCCGGAGCAGGGCTGCCTCGCCCACCACCTCCTGGCACATCCGGTACACCTCGACGGTGGACTCGGTGCCGAGGAACTTCACTCCGCTCGCGTCACCGGGCGCCAGGGTTCCGCCGCACACGTCCTGGACGAGGCGCCAGTTGAGGAGGCGTACGGCGGCCAGTCGTGCGTACGCCTCGGCGAGGCGCGACTGCACCCAGGGCCGGTCGGCGGGGCGCTCGCCGGTGTCCGGGTCGGGGGTGCGGGCGTGGGCGAGCGCGGTCCCGTAGAAGTCCTCGGCCTGCATGCCGATGGCGGCAAGGGCCACGCGCTCGTGGTTGAGCTGGTTGGTGATCAGGCCCCAGCCGCCGTGCTCGGGCCCCACGAGATGGCCCGCGGGCACGCGGAGGGAGTCGTAGTACGTCGCCGTGGTCGTCAGCCCGCCGACGGTCTCGATCGGGGTCCACGCGAAGCCCGCGGCGTCGGTGGGCACCAGGACGATCGAGATGCCCTTGTGCTTGGGGGCGTCGGGGTCGGTGCGGCAGGCGAGCCAGATCCAGTCCGCGTTCTGGGCGTTGGACGTGAAGATCTTCTGCCCGTCGATGACCCAATCCCCGCCGTCGCGCACGGCGCGGGTACGCAGCGAGGCAAGGTCGGTGCCGGCCTCGGGCTCCGAGTAGCCGATGGCGAAGACGAGGTCGCCGCGGAGGATCCGGGGCAGGAAGTAGTTCTTCTGCTCCTGGGTCCCGTACTTCATCAGGGTGGGGCCGACGGTGTTGAGCGTGACCATCGAGACGGGGGCCCCGGCCCGGTAGGCCTCGTCGAAGAAGACGAACTGCTCGTCCGGACCGCGCCCTTGACCGCCGTACTCCACGGGCCAGCCGAGCCCGAGCAGCCCGTCCGCGCCGATGCGGCGCAGCAGTTCGCGCTGGTCGGAGGCGCTCTCCGGCACTCCGTCCGGCATCACGTCTCGGAAGTACTCCCGCAGTTCGGCTCGCAGCCGCAACTGGCCTTCGGTCGGGGCGAGGTGCACGGCGCTGGCCTCCCGGCGTCACATCATCGAGTAAACCTGACTGTCCGTCAGATTTACCCGTGGTGTCAAGGTCGGGAAGCGGCCGAGGAGCGCCGGAGGAGCAGGAGGGGGCGGGAACGGGCGGGACGCACGCGAGGGCGCCTGCGCTACCGGACCCCAGCCAGGCCGGTCACACAGGCGCCCTCAAGATGTGGTGCGCTATCCGCCCGCTTCTACCACCAGGGGTAGAAGTTCACGGCCACCGTCGAGTTGGACTGGTCGATGGCCGTGAGGGCCGAGCCGTTGACCTGCGCGGTGTTGTTCCGGTTGGACGCCCCGGAGCCCGTGGCGACCTACTGCGAGGTGGAGGAGTTCCCGTGGTTGTTACCGCCCACGCCGCTGCCGATGACGCTGGCGACGCTCGCATTCGATCCGTCGTTCGCGAAGGAGCCGTTGTCGGCTGATGCCACTCCCCCGAAGAGGGCGGCGGCGAGGGGGAGAGCGGCGACGGCGGCGATGACGCGGGCGGTACGGATGCTCGCCATGTCTGAATCCTCCAGAAAAGCGAAGTGGGGCTTGCTCCACAGCAGTTGGCCGACCGCCTCGGTCGTTGTGGTGACGACGTCGCGAGCCGGAACCGCTGGAAACCCGGGCCCCACACAGGCTGCAGCGATCCGCCATCCCGCCTCGTCCGGACATGCCAAAGAGGGCCGCGTCGTCCGGGAACCCCACCGTCTCCCGGTACTGCGGCCCTGCGCTCCCAAGCTGCGCGCCCCCGGCGCCCGCCGGGGGAAACCATCCGTGCCCCGCTCCGGGGCACCACGCGGCGCGATCCGCGGTCATGACCGACCGGGCTCCAGCGCCTGCGTCTCCTCTGCTGATCCTGCTTCGCGTGCTGCTCGTCCTGCCGATTGAGCCTGCACTTCGGCTACTGCGGTTACGGCGTTCTCGTGGTTACTGCGGGCTGAGCCGTACCGGGCTACGCGGCGAGTGCGAGCACTTCCCGCGCGGCTCCTGCAGGGGCTCCGGCGGCAGCCGCGGTGAGGTCCAGGTCAGCCGATCCGGATCCGGCACCCATGGCCGCAGCGGTGGTCGAGCGGCGAACGGACGGGGTCTTGCCGTGCGCTTCGGCGCGGATCCGCTGCTTGATGGTCGGCGGGAGCGAACCGCCTCGCATCATCTCCCGCCAGGTCCGCCGGGCCGCCACCGCCGTACGGCGCGCACCGACTGCGGCAGCCGGAACGGCAGGAGCGGAGACGGAGGGAGCGGCCGGAGCCGTCTTGCCACCGAAGCCGAGGGAAGCGAAGAGGGCCACGAGAGCGGCGAGGACGGCGGTCCAGACGGAGGTGAAGGTGGTGCGGTGCGCCATGACGGGATGCCTCGTTTCGCGATGTTCCGAAGGGCGGATCTGCATACATTCGTCATGATGTGGTCGCAACCTCACAGCGACCGCAACGCGCGCCGATCTTCCGACAAACACCACTCGGATGAACCAAAGAGCGCACGGACCATGCCCGTCCCGACGGGCCGGAGCCCCTCGCGCGCAGTGCGCCGAAGGATCCCGCTGACTCCACTCCCCCTCCGCTGACCTGCGGCGGAGACCTGAAGTGCCCCGGATCGCAGGGCCCCGCGGCCGGAGCGGCCGGCCGAGCATGCGCGGCGTGGACCGGCAAGTCCGCAATCGCGTCGCCCGCCTCACCCCACGGAGGACACGCACCGCCGCAGCACGCGCCCGCCGCGTGCCCCTCCTTCGTCCTAGCCTCGCGGCCCCCGGGTGGCTTCGGCGCGGCGGAAGGCCTCCTCGCAGGTGCGGCCGGAGCGGGTGGCCACCAGCGAGAGGTTGTCGACGAGGCCGCCGTTGGTGAACTCCAGACGCCAGGAGCCGCTGGTCAGCGCCACCGCCGGGGCGGGCTCGCCGTGGCGGGCCGTGACCTGCCAGCCACGTTCCTCCAAGGCGCTTTCGAGGGCAGCCAGCCGACCGTCGTCAGCGGGGCCGTCGCCCGTCCAGTCCGCAATGCAGTCGGCGAGCTCCCCTTCCTCGGCGGGGGACGCGGCGCCCGGCGTGAGCCCGGCAGCGGTGGCCGCGGCGGCGAGTTCCGCCCCGACCGTGCCGCGGGAGGGGTCACCCCCGGCACGGGCCGGGACCTTCGTGCCGGCCGGCTCCCGCACCCAGCCGCGCCCACTGTCCTCGTCCGCCGGAACCAGGACGACTCCGCCGACGACGAGGGTGCCCGCGAGCACCGCGACCCCTGCGCCAGCTGCCCACACGGCTGCGCCCCTGCTCCTGCTCACGTTCATCCCCCGCATGCGTGTGCATCCATGGAAGCGGCCCCCGACCGTTCATCCGGTCAGGGGCCGTTCATCTGCGGTGGGTGTGGGATTTGAACCCACGGTGACTCGCGCCACGACGGTTTTCAAGACCGTTCCCTTAGGCCGCTCGGGCAACCCACCTGGCCGGTACAGAGTACCGGGCTGTGGGAGGCCTTGGGCGGGCGTGGGGTCAGGAGGTCTGGGCCTTGTCGTAGGCAGCCTTCGCCTCGTTGCCGAAGTACGGGCCGTACATCCGGTTCGGCAGGAACGTGTAGCCGAAGCTGTTCACCGATACCTGGGTGCCCAGACCCGTGGCCTCGTTGAAGTCCTGGAACCAGGGGCCGCCGCTGGAGCCGCCGGTCATGTTGCAGGACAGGCTGTGGTCCTTGGTCAGCAGGAAGTCCTTGCCGCTGTTGCCGCTGCAGTACACCAGCTTGCTGCCGTCGTAGGGCGCGGCCGCGGGGAAGCCGAAGGCGTACATCTTCTTGTTGTATCCGCCGTTGAAGAGGAGGCCCTGGGCTCCGACGGCCTGGGTGAGCGTCTGGCCGTTGAGCGGGGCCACGACGGCCAGCCCGACGTCCATGTTCATGTCCTCGCTCGCGGCCCACTGGTCGGTGGCGAAGGTCTTCGTGGCCGGCCACTGGCCGTACGGAGCGTTGCCGTTGTTGTACCCGGGGACGAAGACCCAGTTGGTGTGCCAGGCGCCCTGGTACTTCACGCAGTGCCCGGCCGTCATGACCGTGCTGCCGTTGGCACTGGTGACCGAGTCGCCCGAGCAGGAGGCGGTCCGGTCGCCCATGGTGAAGAAGACCCGGCCGGAGGTCTTCACCACGGCTCCGGCACCTGTCCACGCGCCGCCCGCCTGCGGGAACGCGGTGGGGGAGGCGGCGGCCGTGGGCGGGATGCTGGTGGGCGCCGCCGAGGTGGCGACCGGGGTACGGGCTCCCGGGACCGCTGTGATGTCGAGGGGGGTGGCCGCGCGCATCCGCTCGGCGGTCCAGAAGCCCTGGGCGTGCTGCTGCCGGAACGAGGAGGGGGCATCGGCGGCCGCCGAGGGAGCGGCGGCCGACAGTGCGCCCGCGATCAGGGCGCCGGTGCTCACGAGGACGGACAAGGCCCTGCGATGACGATTCACGCATGACTCCTTCTGCCGTGCCCGGTCCTTCGGTCGGATCCGGGCAGGGTGGGGGTGAAGAACTGTCGGTGCGGATCGGTTGTGCTGCTGTGCGGTTGTGCTGCTGTGCGGTTGAAGTGCTGTGCGGCTGTTCGACTCGCGGGGGGCAGAGTGGCACGGTTGCCCGTCGATGTCAGGTAGCAGTCGGAACGTTCGGTCGGTTCCGGCCAGAATTGGCCAACTCCCCTCCCCCGCGTCGTCATACGACGAGCATCACACCCGCGTAGGAGACCCCGGCCACGACCAGCCACGCCCCGAGCCCGAGCACCGCGGCCCTCCCCCCGGTGCGGGCCAGCGTCGGC
Source organism: Streptomyces sp. NPDC058646 (assembly GCF_042716875.1). Classification (NCBI taxonomy): domain Bacteria; kingdom Bacillati; phylum Actinomycetota; class Actinomycetes; order Kitasatosporales; family Streptomycetaceae; genus Streptomyces; species Streptomyces sp. NPDC058646. The sequence goes on from NZ_JBHXRK010000007.1 coordinate 103,093, forward strand.
AGGTGCACCGCGGTCCCGAGGCCGAACAGGGCGGCTGCCAGCAAGGCTTCCTGCGCCGTGTGCGCCCACTCCAGCGCGGCGTCGGGCAGCACCCCGGTGGCTCGTACCACGGCCGCGGCCAGGAACCCGGCCACGAAGAGCGGCACCGGTGCGGGCCGGCGCCCCGAGGCGGTACGCAGCCCGCGCCGCCGGGCCCGGACCGCGAAGGCCACGGCCGCCACCAGCGGCGCCAGCAGGGCGACCCGCATCAGCTTGACCAGCACGGCCTCGCCGAGCGCGCCCGGCCCGGCGGTCTGCGCGGTCGCCACCACCTGGCCGACATCGTGGACGCTCGCCCCCACCCAGCGCCCGAAGTCCGGGTCGGAGAGTCCCAACGGGCTCTGCAGCAGCGGGAGTACGGCGATGGCCAGCGTCCCGCACAGGGTCACGAGCGCCACGGAGGCCGCGACGTCCTCCTCGTCGCTGCCGGAGACCTCGCTCACTGCTCCGATTGCCGAGGCCCCGCAGATCGAGTACCCCGTGGCGATCAGCAGCGGTTGGTCCCCCGGCAGTCCGAGCCGCCGGCCCAGCCAGAGCGTCCCGTAGAAGGTGGCCGCGACCACCCCGGCCACCATCGCCACCGTGGCCCATCCCAGCCGCAGGACCTGGTCCAGGCCCAGGCCGAGACCCAGCAGGACGATGCCGATCCGCATCAGCCGCCGCCCGGCGAGGGACAGGCCGGGGCGGGCGGCGCCGCGAATGAGGGTCCGTAGGCCAGGGATGTGCGCCATCGCGATGCCCAGGACCACCGCGGCGGTCAGAAGGGGCACTGCGGGCAGCAGCCGGTGCACGCCCCAGGCCACCAGAGCACCTCCGGCGGCCAGTCCCAACCCGGGCCAGGGCGTGAATGTTTCACGTGAAACACGATCCGCCCGCACCGTCCGGGGCACAGGGCGGTTCAACAGGGCCATCAGCCGGCCGGGAGGGTGTAGACCCGGCGCACGCTGCTGCCCAGGCGGGCGACGTCGGCACCGTAGACGTGGAGGGATATCGCCTTGGTACGACAGGAATTGCGGACCTTGTGGATGTCCCCGGGCGGAGCGAACCCGCAGACGTCCCCGGGACCGTTGACCACTTCCTCGGTCGGCACCAGACGGGCACCGGAGGCCCCGGTGGCGGGAGCCAGCCGGTAGCGGAGCTCGCTCTCCTCGCCCTCGTGCACCCCGGCCACGCACCACGAGACGTGGTCGTGGATGGCGGTCTCCTGCCCCGGCAGCCACACCAGCGCGACCACCGAGAAGCTGCCGTCCGGCTCCGTGTGCAGGATGTGCTGCCGGTAGCGGTCCGCGGACCCCTCACACTGCTCGGGAGTGAGCAGATCCGGCACCCCCAGATACGGGGCCACCCGCTCACCGACGAGGTACGCCGTCAGATCGGGGGCCAGCCCCCGGTCGACGACCGTGCGGATCTCCCGGACGAGGCCGGCCATCCTCGTGGTGGTGCGAGCCGGTGTCGTGGTGGTCATACCGGCAGCGTCCTGCCGTCGTTCCCGCCCGTCCAACGACAGTTTTGACCTGAAATCCCAAGCAGCGCTTATGGATCGGCTGGATCGGTCAGCATCCGATCCGGTTCGCTGCCACCTGCTTCAGTGCGTCGAGGACCACGGAGGTCGCCGGGATCCGCAGATGGTCCCGGTAGACGTAGGCGGCGATGTGACGGCGGGCGGCAGGCTGGAGCGGGCGCCCGCAGACCCGGCTGAGCGAGAGGGAGGGCAGCACCAGCGCGGGCATCATCGCCACGCCCAGCCCCTGTGCGACCAGGCTCTGCACCACCAGGTTGTCATCGGTGGCGAAGCGTATGTCGGGGACGAAGCCGAGCTCCGCGCACTCGTGCAGCAGGTTGGCCCGGCAGCGGGGGCACCCCGCGATCCAGCGTTCCCCGGCCAGGTCCGCCAGGTGCACCGCCCGCCGCCGGGCCAGCGGATGTCCGGTGGGCAGGAGCACCGTCAGCTGGTCCTCCAGCAGCCTGACCTCGGAGACCTCGTCGGGAATCTCCTCGTGCAGGCCGGGATAGGTGAAGGCCAGGGTGATGTCGCACTCCCCCCGCTCCAGCCGGCGCAGCGATTCGGGCGGCTCCCCCTCCAGCAGCTCCACCTGTATCCCCGGATGCTCGTCGGCCAGACTGCTCAGCGCCTCCGGTACGAGCGTGACGTTGGCGCTGGGGAAACCGCACAGCCGGACCCGGCCGGTCCGCAGCCGCGCATACGCCTTCAACTGGGCCTCTGCTGCGGACAGGCTGCCGAGGATGGTCTCGGCGTGCCGGGAGAGGGATTCGCCGGCCTCCGTGAGCTGCATCTTGCGGCCGAGGCGGGTGAACAGCGGGGTCCCGGCGGCACGTTCGAGTGCCTTCATCTGCTGCGTGATCGCGGGCTGGGTGTACCCGAGAATCCTCGCCGCCGCCGAGTAGGACCCGGAGGCCACCACAGCGTGGAACGTCCGTATGTGCCGGGAATCGAACACGCAAGAAGCATAAGCGGACGTTGGGAGGGGCCGTAGGCTGAATCCCGCCTACGGCCCCTCCCCATCGAGCCAGTGCGCCCCGCCGTCCCGTGTCCGTCGCCGAGTCGGTGCCGGCCGCCGAGCCGCTGCGGATCGACGGGCCGCTGCGGATCGCCGCGCCGGGGGGGTGCGTCGGCCTACTTGTCGCCTACCCGGGAGCCGAGCGTGATGTCCACGGTCGTCGGCTTGCCGTCGCGCAGGTAGGTCAGCTTCACCGTGTCGCCCGGCTTGTACGTCCAGATCATGCTGATCAGGGTCGGGCCGCTGTCGACCGGCTTGCCGCCGAACTCGGTGATGACGTCGCCGGGCTTGAGGCCCGCCTTGCCGGCCGGACCGTTGGGGTCGACCAGCTCGTTCGCGGCCGCGCCCTGCTCGGAGATCTTGGCGCCATCGGACTTGGCCTGAAGGTCCACGGAGACGGAGATCACCGGGTAGACCGGCTTGCCCGTCTTGATCAGCGACTCGGCGACGTTCTTGGCCTGGTTGATCGGGATGGCGAAGCCCAGGCCGATCGAACCTGCCTGGCCGCCGCCGAATCCGCCGTTGCCGGCCGACTGGATCGCGGAGTTGATGCCGATGACAGCGCCGCGTCCGTCGAGCAGCGGGCCGCCGGAGTTGCCCGGGTTGATCGAGGCGTCGGTCTGGAGTGCGCTCATGTACGAGTTCTTGCCGCCGGAGCCGTCTCCGGAGGCCACCGGGCGGTTCTTGGCGCTGACGATGCCGGTGGTGACCGTGTTGGACAGGCCGAACGGTGCGCCGATCGCGATCGTGGAGTCGCCGACGGCGACCTTCTCGGAGTCACCGAGCGGCAGCGGCTTGAGGCCGGCCGGCGGGGTCTTCAGCTTGAGGACCGCAACGTCGTAGCCCTGGGCCCGGCCGACGACCTCGGCCTCGTACTTCTTGCCGTCGGAGAAGGTCGCCGTGAGCTTGCCGCCGTTGGCCGCGGAGGCGACCACGTGGTTGTTGGTGAGGATGTGGCCCTGCTGGTCGTAGACGAAGCCGGTGCCCGTGCCGCCGTCGCCGTCGCCGTCGCCCGCCGAGGCCTCGATGGTGACGACGCTGGGCAGGGCGCCCGCGGCCAGGCCCGCGATGGAGCCCGCGTCGCGCTTGAGCTCCTTCGGGGTCGCCGCGCTGATCGTGGTCGAGCCCGTGCCGTTGTCGCTGCGGTCGGCGGCCCAGTAGCCGACGCCACCGCCGATGCCTCCGGCGAGGAGGGCCGCCACGAGCACGCCCGCGATCAGCCCGCCCTTGCCCTTCCGCTTGCCGGGCGGGGTCCCCTCGGCGGTCGGGGGGACGCCCCAGGCACCGCCGCCGTGGCCGCCGCCGGCACCGTATGCCGGGACCGTGGGCGGCGGGGGCGGCCAGCCCTCGGCTCCGTACGCCGCCGGGGCAGGGGCGTGCGGGGCCGGGGCGTGCCCGTAGGCCGGAGGCATCTGGGGAGCGGGCATCGGCGGGGTGGGCGGGATCTGCCGGGTCTGCTCGGTGCCGGGCACGGGGGCCGGCGGCAGCTGCTGCGTGACCGGCTCGGCGGCCGGCCCGGGCGCAACGGCGGGGGCGGCCGGGGCCGGGCTGGCGGGAGCAGCAGCAGCGGGGGCGGGCGGTGCGTCGGCCGGCTGCGGAGCAGCCGCCGGAACCTGCGTCTCGGAGGTCGGAGCAGGGTGTGCTGACGGGGCCGCGGGGGGCCTCGGGGCCGCGGTGCCCTCGTTCTCGGTGCTCACAGCGCTCTCTCCTCGTCACACACGGCTTCAGAAATCTCTGGCGATATCGGTCCGACTGAACGTTCGACGTGCCGCACAAGTTCCTGAGCAAAGCCTTTCCCATGGCCCGTCAGAGCACTGTAAGCCGCACCTGTGTATCTCCTGGCATCCTTTATAACCGACATTTTGGACACATCTGTAGTACCGGGTCTCGACGTCCGGGGCCCTCGCGATGGCACCATGACCCGGTGACCCACGCAATGCCGCGCACCATCCAGGTCGTCGCCCACCGCGGCGCCTCGGAGGATGCCCCCGAGCACACCCTGGCCGCCTACCGCAAGGCCATCGAGGACGGCGCCGACGCGCTCGAATGCGATGTGCGGCTCACCGCTGACGGCCATCTGGTCCTGGTGCACGACCGCCGGGTGAACCGCACCTCGAACGGCCGGGGCGCCGTCTCCGCCCTGGAGCTGGCCGACCTCGCCGCCCTGGACTTCGGATCCTGGAAGGACCGCGAGGAGTCCCCCGACTGGGTCGCGGACCCGGCGCGCACCTCCGTCCTCACGCTGGAGCGGCTGCTGGAGCTGATCTCCGACGCCGGCCGCCCCGTACAGCTCGCCATCGAGACCAAGCACCCGACCCGATGGGCCGGACAGGTGGAGGAGCGCCTCCTCTTCCTCCTCAAGCGCTTCGGCCTGGACGCCCCGCCCGCCGACGGTCCGCATCCGGTCCGGGTCATGAGCTTCTCCGCACGCTCCCTGCACCGGGTGCGCGCGGCTGCTCCGACGATCCCGACCGTGTACCTGATGCAGTTCATCTCGCCCCGGATGCGGGACGGACGCCTGCCCGCAGGAGTACGGATCGCCGGTCCGGGAATGCGCATCGTGCGCAACCATCCCGGCTTCATCCGCAAGCTCCAGGGTGCGGGGCATCCCGTGCACGTATGGACCGTGAATGAGCCAGAAGACGTTCAGCTCTGCGCTGATCTGGGTGTAGAAGCGATCATCACGAACAGGCCCCGCCAGGTTCTGTCACAACTAGGGCGTTGACATCCCTATTTGCCCACCCGTCACGCCGGACTCGTTTATCACGGGGTGTGCCCCGGCGCATCCGCTCCGCAGTCGTTCGTCATGAATGCGTCAGAGTGCTCCGGCCCGGCGGTTTCCGGTCCAGGCCATTGGGGCATTCAGACCATGCGTGGGGCTAAGGAGGTTCCGGGGGTGGCGTTGGTGGTGGCACAGGAAGTGCCCACGTCGTCGTGCATGGACGTACGCCATGGTCCTGCGGGCGTGGGTGAGGCAAGACATCGCATGCGTGAGCAACTGCGCATCAGCGGAGTGCCCGAATCGGTCGTGGACGATGCCGTACTGATCCTTTCCGAACTGCTCAGCAATGCCTGCCGACACGGCAGACCGCTGGGCGCCGGAGAAGTCGGGGACGGGGAGATACGCGCCGCATGGCGCGTGGACCAAGCGGGACGACTGACGGTCGAGGTCACGGACGGCGGCGGGCCCACCCGCCCGGTTCCGGCCACGCCCTCGGTCACCGCACGGGGCGGCCGGGGGCTGAACATCATCAGCGCACTGGCCCAGGACTGGGGTGTCCGGGACGGAGCGGCGGGTGAGGTCACCGTGTGGGTGGTCGTTGCCTGCGGGCCCCGGCACGAGGATTTCGCTACGCGCGTTGCGCCCCCGGCGATCGACTTCTGCGCCGCTTTCGACGACCTGGATCCCTGAGCACCGGACGGGATCCCCGACAGCAGTACCGGTCATCCGCACAGGCGGCCGTCCGGGAGCGCACGCCGACCGTGCTCCCGGCCGCACCCCACCGGTTCCGGCGGTACGAACGGCTAGGCTCGCGCCCAGACACGACGCCGTACCGCCGCAACCGGGAGACACCCACGATGGCCAAGAAGCGCCCCGCCGCGAAGACCGCAAAGCCGCAGCTCAACAACGGTGAGATCCCGGTGGTGGGCGCCCGCGAGCCCTGCCCCTGCGGATCCGGGCGCCGTTACAAGGCCTGTCACGGCGCCGCCGCCGCGCACGCCGTCACCGCACACGTGCAGCGCCCGTTCGAAGGACTGCCCGGCGAGTGCGACTGGGTCGCCCTGCGCGAGCTGGTGCCCGCCGCCACCGTCCCGCTGTCCCTCAAGGGCGGTCTGCCCGAAGGCGTCCCCTCGGTCACGCTCGTGACCGTGCTCCCCATGGCCTGGCCGGCGCTGCGCCGTGAGGACGGGTCCGTCCTGCTCGGCCTGCAGAACGAGTCCTCCACCGGCGATCTCGGCCGCGATATGGCCGACACCCTGGAGCGCGCCCTCGTTGCGGAACCGGGGACTCCTATTCCGGCCCGCCGCGTTCCGGCAGAGGGACCGCGACTTCAGGATCTCCTGGACTCCGACGGCGTTTTCGAGCCGGTTGTGCACAGCGGCTTCGAATTCTGGATTCCGGAATCGGAGAGCGCGCAGAGCGCCTCCCCGGAGATCGCCGCCGCGCTCGAGCGTGCCAACGCGGCGGCCATTCCCACCGTCAAGCTCTCGGGCGTGGACGCGGCCTACTGGTGCGAGACCCCGGAGAAGAACCACCTGCGCTGGGTCATGCCGCACCCCGAGGAGAAGCTGCTCGACGCCCTCGCGCGGCTGCACGCGGCGGGCACGTCCTCGCTGGGCGAAGGCACCCGACTGGTCGGCTCCTTCCGCGCGCACGGCCTCATGGTCCCCGTCTGGGACCTGCCCACCGGCGTCACGGCCGACGATGTCGAGAAGCCCGCCGCCGAGCTCGCGGAGCGGCTGGCCACGGCCCTGGCCTCGGACGCACCGCTGACCACGGAAGAGCGCCGGGCGCGCGGCGGACTCACCAACCGCCAGGTGACCCTCAGCTGACCTGCGCACATGCGGGGGCCGGTGATCCGAGTCACAACTCCCGCTAATCGTCTGCAAATCGGTGTCTGAATATCAGAGATCGAATTTGCGAACAGGCGATCTCTTGTTACGGTTCTTGTAGCCCGGTCGCTGGTGCATCCCCCGTCGCCAGCGACCGGGCCCTTCATTTAGGGCGGTTCTCAACCGTCACCCGGGGCCGGTGAGTTGCTCCCGGACCGCAGTAGCAGTGCTCCTTCATCATCCGGAACTGCGAATTCCGCAACGGCCGAGTAACTGGCCGGGTCCCCCGCCGAGGCCTCCCGCGGCGTCTCACACAGACCCGGCTCGTCCCCCGCCCCGACCTCGCACCGGATCTGCACCGTCCGCCCGGCCGGCCCCATCACGGTCAGTACGGCATCCAGCGGGCTCCCACTGGTGTTCCGGTAGTAGCTGCGGCCCCACGTCCGGCCCTCGCCCACCAGGACGCACGTCTGCGCCTCCAGGCCGTGGGGCGAGGACAGTTCAGGACCGCACTGGGAATCCGTACGAGGCTGCTGGGACGGTCCGGGCTCCTGGGGCGGGAGTTGAGGAGACGCGGCAGCAGGCGCGGGCGGCGCCGGCGAGGGGCGCGAAGGGTCCTGAAGACCGAGCGTCGAGAGCAGGCCGCCGCCCTTGTCGTCGTCCTGACCGGCGAAATCCGGCCCCGCGACCGCCCCGGCGAGCGGGAGCGACAAGAGGATCAGCACACCGGCACCGATACCGACCAGGCGGAGATTCATTCGCCGAACATAGCGACGCGGGAATGGGGCACGGAGATGCCCGCGCCCAATTCCCTTGGAAACCGGTCCAGCTGGCACCCGTACGAGTGATCCGCCGATGCCGTCCCGCCCCGCAGGTCAGTACGCCAGCCTGCTGCCGCCGCCGGGCGCTCCGCTGCTCGCCTCGACCAGGGCGTCCACGACCGCTTCGACCTCGGGCAGCCAGATCCCCGCCGCGGCCGCAGCCCGCCTGCCCGGACGCGCCTTCACCTCCGCGCGCGGCTCCCGCTCCCAGTGCACCTGCCCGCCGCTGGACGCCGCGGAGGGCGGCAGCAGTACGTAGCCGCCCTCGCCGTGGAAGCGCAGCGACGAGGGCACGTGGTCCTTGGCGTAGAGCAGTTCGCCGAGCCGTTCCAGCGAGTACGGGGCCACCAGCAGCGACCACCGGGTGGGCGTGGCCAAGACCGGACCGAGCCGCAGCCCCTGCGCGTCCAGCCGTACGAGGGCCTGCGCCGCGGCCGTGGCCGGCAGGCTCACCGCGCACGGAGCGCTCCCGCCGGTGGCCATCAGGACGGGGGCGGTGGGCCGGTTGGTCCACCACCAGGTCACCATCCGGGGATCGGTGGTGGCCGCGAGCAGCCCCGGGTCGAAGGGGTGCGCGCCGGGGACGGCGCAGTCGGGGTCGGGGCAGGCACAGCGCGAGCTGTCCGCGCCGGACCGTCCGACACCGGGCAGCACGGGCCACTGCCACGCGGTGGCGCAGGTGAGCGCCGCGTCAAGGGGTGCGGACGGGCGGCTCTGGCCGGAGGTGGTGCGTCCGGACCGGGATCGGGACCGGACTTCCAGGCGGTAGCGGAGCCGCTGGAGACGCCTTCCGAGGATCTCGCGCATGAGCGCTCGTTCCTTTCCGTTGAACGCCGAGGGCCACATCACACCATGTAACAGGTGTGTCACTACACGTACACGTTTCGCATCAGTGTGCGCCTGGAGCAGGTTCACACGGTTCGTGCAGTTTTCTCATCGGGTCCATCAAACGTCCGGCGGGGGCGGAGCGCGACCCGCACCGGTGCCGGGAGCGGCTGCCGCCGCTAAGGACGACGGCCCGCGCCGGGCGGTTCCCGGCAGGTGCCGGGCGGCGCCAACTGACCCCGGATACTGCCCATTACGTACCCGGGCCCCCTGGAACGCCCGCCCAGTCGACCGCAAAAACCGTCCGCTTCCAGCTTTTTCCGGCCAAGTTCTAGCCTTGGCTGGACAGTGAGTTGCCGTCCCACGGACACCAGGATTCCCACCTGGGCAATGCTGGACATGGATCCACCAGTGCGTGTAGATGTGGATTCCTTGATGGCGGCGCAGCACGATCTGGGGGTTTGCGATGCTATATGGCGAATCGCACCAGGTGGAAAGGCGGATGCCATGAGCGCTCCGCATCTGCCGAAAGTGGCTGGAATCGATCCAGCAGTTACCGCGTCACCGCACACTGCGGCACCCGCACCCGTACCCGTACGGAGCACCCCCCAGCCCGCCCCTCCGCCCGGCCCCGGCAGCCTGATCCAGGACCGGCTCGCGGGGATGGTCTCGGACCTCACCACCCTCCACGAGCTCACCGAGCGCCTGGCCCGCGCCGACGACCTCGACTCCTCCCTCCACGAGTTCCTTCGGGCAGGAGCCGCCCTCGTCGGCGCCCGCCGCGGGCTCCTCGTCCTCGAACCCTCCGACGGCCTCGGGCCCACCACCACGATCGGCCTCGGCCTGGGCCGGGCCGACCTCGGTCACATCGAGACCGTGCCGCGCAGCGCCACCTCCTACGGCCGCATCCTCGACGGACTCCCCGACGCCCACGGCGGCTCCGAAGTGCTCCCCGAACCGGGTGCGCCCGCCGGTGCCGGAGGCTTCGCCGCCCCCGTCGACCCGCGCCACCGCGAGGTCGCCGCCCGCCTCGGGTACGCCGCCAGCTACGCGCTGCCGCTGACCGCCGAGGCCACCGGGCGGCTCGGCGCGGCCGTCTGGCTCTACGACGAACAGGCCGAGCCGGGCGACCGCCAGCGCGACCTTGCCGGCCTCTACGTCCGGCACGCCGCCGAGCACCTGGCACGGATGCTGGAGGTGGAGCGCTCCCGTTCGCGCCTGGCCGCCGTCTCCGAGGAGCTGCTGCCCAGCCGGCTGCCCCGGATCCCGGGGGTCCAGCTCGCCGCCCGGCACCACACCGGACCGCGCGGCGGGGGCGACTGGTACGACGCCCTGCCGCTGCCCGAGGGGGCCCTGGGCCTGGCCGTGGGGTCGGTGACCGGGTCGGGGCCGAGCGCCGTCGCCGCGATGGGCCGGCTGCGGGCCTCGCTGCGCGCGTACGCCGTCATGGAGGGCGAGGACCCCGTCGCCGTCCTGTCGGACCTGGAGCTGCTGCTGCGCCTGACCGAACCCGCCCGGTCGGCCACCGCGCTCTTCGCCTACTGCGAACCGGCCCAGCGCAAGATCATCCTGGCGGGAGCGGGACACACACCGCCGCTGCTCATCGGCGAGCGCCGCACCGCGTACGTGGAGACCTCGCTCTCGGCGCCGCTGGGGATGCTCGCCTGCTGGGAGGCGCCGAGCGTGGAGATCGAGCCCGCCCCGGGAGAAACGGTGCTGCTGTACACCGACGGCCTGCTGCAGCGCACCGGAGACCCCATGGACCGAGCCTATGCCCGGCTGCACGCCGCGGCCGCCGGAGTGCCGCGCAGCGCCCGGGACGACCCGGCGGCCGTCTGCGACCACGTCCTGCGGACCGTACTGCCCGAGGGGGAGCCGGCCGACGCTCCCGAAGACATCGTCCTGCTAGCCGCCCGATTCGAGTGAGATGTCACCTTTGGGAGAATTTGTGCGATAGCACACAAGGCCCTCCGCACTTCTTCCGCTCACACATACGATGGACGGGGTCCACACCCAGGCCCGTGTCTGTCGTAGCTGAGGAGAAGACGTGGCTGACGAGCTCACCCCGGAGACCCCGGAAGAAGAGCAGCCCAAGAAGACGCACAAGCAGCGCAAGAACGGGCTGTATCCGGTCGTCAGCGAGGAGCTCGCCGAGAGCATGCGCACCGGCTGGGCCGACACCGAGCTGCACGGACTTGAGCCCATCGCCCAGGCCGCGCACACCGCCGCCCGCCGCGCCTCGCTGTCCGCGCGCTTCCCCGGCGAGCGTCTCGTCGTCCCCGCGGGCCGTCTGAAGATCCGCTCGAACGACACCGAGTACCCCTTCCGCGCCTCGACCGCGTACGCGTACCTGACCGGCGACCAGACCGAGAACGGCGTGCTGGTCCTGGAGCCCACCGGGGAGACCGGCCACGCGGCCACCCTCTACCTGCTGCCGCGCTCCGACCGGGAGAACGGCGAGTTCTGGCTGTCCGCCCAGGGCGAGCTGTGGGTCGGCCGCCGTCACTCCCTCGCCGAGGCCGAGCAGCTGCTGGGCATCCCCGCCAAGGACGTCCGCGAGCTCGCCGAGGCCCTCACCGCGGCCGAGGGGCCGGTCCGGGTGGTGCGCGGGTACGACTCCGTCATCGAGTCCGCCCTCACCGACAAGGTGACGAAGGAGCGCGACGAGGAGCTGCACGTCTACCTCTCCGAGGCCCGCGCGGTGAAGGACGAGTTCGAGATCGGTGAGCTGCAGAAGGCCGTCGACTCCACCGTCCGCGGCTTCGAGGACGTCGTGAAGGTCCTGGACAAGGCCGAGGCCACGTCCGAGCGCTACATCGAGGGCACCTTCTTCCTGCGCGCCCGCGTCGAGGGCAACGACATCGGCTACGGCTCCATCTGCGCCGCCGGCCCGCACGCCTGCACCCTGCACTGGGTCCGCAACGACGGTGACGTCCGCTCCGGGGACCTGCTGCTGCTCGACGCCGGCGTGGAGACCCACTCCCTCTACACCGCCGACGTCACGCGCACGCTGCCGATCAACGGCACGTACACGGACATCCAGCGCAAGATCTACGACGCGGTCTACGAGTCCCAGGAAGCCGGCATCGCCGCCGTCAAGCCGGGCGCGAAGTTCCGCGACTTCCACGACGCCGCCCAGCACGTGCTGGCCGAGAAGCTCGTCGAGTGGGGTCTCCTGGAGGGTCCGGTCGAGCGCGTCCTGGAGCTCGGCCTGCAGCGCCGCTGGACCCTGCACGGCACCGGCCACATGCTCGGCATGGACGTCCACGACTGCGCCGCCGCGCGCACCGAGGCGTACGTGGACGGGACGCTGGAGCCGGGCATGTGCCTCACCGTCGAGCCCGGTCTGTACTTCCAGGCCGACGACCTGACGGTGCCCGAGGAGTACCGCGGCATCGGCGTCCGGATCGAGGACGACATCCTCGTCACGGAGGACGGCAACCGGAACCTGTCGGCCGGGCTGCCCCGCACCTCGGTCGACGTCGAAGCCTGGATGGCACGGCTCAAGGGCTGACGAACCGGCGCTGCGGCCCGGGTGGCCGTCGCCCTCGCCTGCTCAGCGCGCTCGCCACGAGGCAGTGCTCGTTGACGCAAGCGTCCCGCGGAGGGCGGGATCCCGGTCCGGGATCCCGCCCTCCGCGGCATCTACGAGACCTTGAGCAGCGCGTCGTCACGCCACTTCAGCATCTTGTCGAAGGTCACCGACGCGCCCCGGCCGGGCCGGTTGCGCAGGCGGACGTGGTCGGCGAGTTCGGCGATCAGGTGCAGGCCGCGGCCGTTCTCGGCCAGGGACGGTCTGCGGCGGGCCACCGTCGCGGGCGGGAACCCCGGGCCCGAATCGGTCACCTCGATGCGGCACCGGTCCCCGTCGAGATAGGCCGTGACGTGGTACGCCTCGGTCTCCTCCAGGGCACCGCCGCCGTGCTCCACCGCGTTGGCGCACGCCTCGCTCAGCGCCACCGAAAGATCGAAGGAGATGTCCGGGTCCACCCCCGCGGTCTCCATCGTCCCCAGCAGCAGTCGCCTGGCGAGCGGCACGCTCGCGGCTTCGCGCCTCAAGTGGAGAGACCACCAGATGCTCATACGGTTACCTATTGCCGCCCGTGGGGGACCGTAAGCGCCCTGAAGGCCGTCGACGTCCCCAATGCCCTCGTTCGGCCGATGTGGCACTCCCGGGCGGCGGTGTATGCGGGCTCCCGCGGAGCGGAACGCAGGGCGCCTTGCACGACCTGCCGTATGCAGGGTCTAGGTGCAGTGCGATGATGGCCCGGCCATGACTGCCCCCCACGCCAAGCACGCCGGAGCCGGCCCCCGGCTCGCACGGACCGCGGTTTTCACCGCGGTCTGCGTCGTGCTGGCCGCGGTCGGGCACGCCCTGGCATCCTGCGCCACCGTGCCCTGGTGGTCCCTCGGCGTCGGCTTCCTCGCCGTCTTCGCGGCCGCGGCCCCCCTCGCGGGACGGCCCCGTACGCTGCCGCGCATCGCCGGCGGGCTCGCTGCCGGACAGGTGGTTCTGCACGCACTGTTCGGACTGGGCCAGCACGGCAGCACGGCCGCGCAGGCCCCGGCACCGGCCGACGCCGCCGACACCTCGCTCGCGGCGCTCGCCGCGCAACTGGTGTGCGGGGGCAACTCCGTACCGCTCGATCCGGCCGACGCCCGGAAAATCCTGGAGGCCGCCGGCCTCGATCCCGCCGCCCTGGCCGCGCAGTCTCTGGAACAGGGCCACGCCGTGCACGCCCACCTGGCGCACGCGGCCGCCCCGGCGCCCTCGACCGGCCTGTTCAGCCCGGCCATGCTGATCGGCCACCTGCTGGCCGCGCTCGCCGCGGGCTGGCTGCTCGGACGTGGCGACGCCGCCCTCTCCCGGCTCATCGAGCTGTCCCGGCTGTCCACCGAAGCCACCCCGGTACGCGCCCTGCGCACCGCACTGGCCTTCGTACGCGTCCTCGGCGCCGGGCTCCCCGACGCGCCCGCCCGCGGCCCGTGGGCGCCGCGGACCGCGGCGGACCCCGCCGCGGCCACAGGCCGGGAGGCACTCCAGCACGCGGTCATCAGGCGCGGGCCGCCCGTGACGCTCGCTCTAGCAGCCTGACGCGGCACCTCCTGCCCCGGGAATCACATCCACCGGGAGGCCGGTGCCGCGAACTCCGCGCGCGCCCGTGCGCGGAGCCACCGCCACCTGCTTCTGTGGAGTGTTTCCGCCATGAAGACCTCTCGCGTCTCCTTCGCCGCCGCCCTCGCCGCCGGCACCGTCCTCCTCTTCTCCGGCCCGGCCTTCGCCCACGTCAGCGTGCAGCCCGGCGAGGCCACCAAGGGCGGGTACGCGACCATCAACTTCAAGGTCCCCAACGAGCGTGACAACGCGTCGACCACCCAGCTGGAGGTCAACTTCCCGATCGACCAGCCGCTCACGTCCGTCATGCCGCAGGACGTCCCCGGCTGGACCGTGACGGTCGAGAAGAGCAAGCTCGAGAAGCCGCTCACCGTGCACGGCAAGCAGGTCAACGAGGCCGTCACGAAGGTGACCTGGTCCGGCGGGAAGATCGAGCCCGGCAAGTTCCAGCAGTTCCCCCTGTCCGTGGGGAAGCTGCCGGAGAACGCCGACCAGATGGTCTTCAAGTCCCTCCAGACCTACGACAACGGCGAGGTCGTCCGCTGGATCGAAGAGGTCAAGGACGGGGCCGCCGAGCCGCAGAACCCGGCTCCCGTGCTGAAGCTCACCGCTCCCAAGGGCGACGACCACCACGGCGGCGACGCGAAGGCCGATGCCAAGAACGCCGGCGACAAGGACGGCAAGGACGCGAAGGGCGGCCACGACGAGGCCGCCTCCGAGCACGGGTCCGACACGACCGCGCGCGTCCTCGGCGTCGCGGGCATCGTCGTCGGACTGGGCGGTGTCGCCTTCGGAGTCGCCGCCCGCCGCCGCTCCGCCTGACCTCCGGCCCCCTTGGGCGCCGTCCTTCCGCGACGGCCCCGCCCGCCGGAACATCCCCCGATACATCCCCGATCCCAGGGACATCTCCATGCGCACCACGCGTGTGACGGTCGCCGCGCTCGTCGCGGCGGCCGCACTCACCCTCTCCGCCTGCGGCGGAGAACCCGCCAAGACCGGTTCGGTCACACAGATCTCGGGCGGCCAGAGCGGCGCCAAGGCCGCGACCGTCCTGGACCGCCCCTTCAGCAAGCCGGACGTCGTCCTCACGGACACCACCGGCAAGCCGTGGAACCTGCGTGAGCAGACCAAGGGCAAGCCGACGCTCATCTACTTCGGCTACACCAGTTGCCCCGACGTCTGCCCGCTGACGATGAGCAACATCGCCGTCGCCAAGAAGGCCCTTCCGCAGGCCGACCAGGACAACCTCCGGGTCGTCTTCGTCACCACCGACCCCGAACGGGACACCCCCGAGTCCCTCAGCACGTGGCTGAAGGGCCAGGACCCGTCCTTCACCGGACTGACCGGGGACTTCGCCACCATCCAGGCAGCCGCCCGCGCACTCGGCATCGGCATCGAGGCCGCCACGAAGGATGCCAACGGAAACGTCGTGTCCATGCACGGTGCCCAGGTCATCGCGTTCTCGCCCAAGACCGACGAGGGCTACGTCCTCTACGGCGAGGGCACCACCGTCGACGACTACACCAAGGACCTGCCGAAGCTCATCAAGGGAGAGAACCCGTGACCGGCCGCACCACCCGTACCCGCAGCACCCGCACCCTGGCCGCCACCCTCTCCCTGACGGCGGCACTCGTCATATCCGGCTGTTCCTCCTCCGGGTCGCAGGACGGGGCGGCGGAGCCGAAGCTGACGGTGAGCGGCGCCTTCATGCCCGAGCCCGTCAACGACAAGATGGCCGGCGCCTTCATGGTCATCAAGAACGGTTCCAAGACCGCCGACAAGCTCACCGGTGCCACGTCCCCGCTCTCGGACGATCTGCAGATCCACGAGACCAAGGACCAGAAGATGCAGCAGGTCCCCTCCATGGACGTGCCCGCGAACGGTGAGCTGAAGCTGGAGCGCGGCGGCGACCACGTCATGTTCATGGGGCTCAAGAGCACCCCGAAGGTCGGCGAGAAGGTCACCGTCGAGCTGCGCTTCGAGAAGGCCGGCCCCGTCAAGGTCGAGCTGGACGTGAAGGAACGCACCTACACCGCTCAGAACTCCAACGCCCACTGACGGACCGAGGGACTGACACGCCATGACGGCCACCGCCCCCGCCCCCTCCGCGGCCCGCGTCCGCGCCACGGCACTCCTGCCGCGGCTCGCGCTGGTCCTCGCAGCCCTGCTGGCAACCCTGTTCGCCGCGGCCTCCCCGGCCACGGCACACGCCGCACTCACCGCGAGCGACCCCAAGGACGGGGTGGTGGTCGCCACGGCCCCCTCCCAGGTCACCCTCTCCTTCTCGGAGCAGGTCGCCATGGGCGACGACTCCATCCGTGTCCTGGACCCGCAGGGCCGCCGCGTCGACACCGGCGAGCTGCGCGACATGTGCAGCGGAAACGTCATCCGCTACGGCACCGCCCTGCACCCGGGTCTGCCGAACGGCACCTACACCGTGGCCTGGCAGGCCGTCTCGGCGGACAGCCACCCGATCTCGGGAGCCTTCACCTTCTCCATCGGCGCGCCCTCGGCCACCAGCGTCACCCTCCCCGCCCAGCAGGCGGGCGGCGGCCCCGTCGGCATCGCGTACGGGATCGCCCGCTACGCCGCCTATGCAGGGTTCATCCTCCTCGTGGGTGCCTCCGCCTTCATCCTGCTGTGCTGGCGCCGGGGCGCCACCGAACGGCCGCTCCAGAAACTGGTCCTGCGCGCCTGGGTCACCCTCACCGCCGCCACGCTCGCGATGCTGGTGCTGCGCACCCCGTACACGGGGTCCGGGAAGTTTGCCGATGCGCTCGACCTCCAGGGGCTGAGGGCGGTCCTGGAAACCAAGACCGGCGCCTCCCTGGTCTCCCGCCTGCTCCTGCTGGGCGCCGCCGCCCTCTTCATTGCGGTCCTCTTCGGTGCCTACGCACGGCGTCTGGCGGCCCCCGGTACGGCGGGCGGGGACGCGGAGGGGCCGGCGGGCGGGGACGCGGAGCGGGACAAGGACACCAGCGACCTCACCTTCGGCCTCGCCATCGGCGGCACCGTCGTGTCCGCGGGCATCGCCGCCACCTGGGCCCTGTCCGAACACGCCTCCACGGGCATCCAGACCGCCGTCGCCATGCCCCTCGACATCCTGCACCTGCTGGCCGTTGCCGCGTGGCTCGGGGGTCTGGCCGTGCTGCTGATCGCGCTGCACAAGGTCCCGGGGATCGAGCGCGCGGCCGTCCGGCGCTTCTCGGACGTCGCCTTCATCAGCGTCGTGGTCCTCGCCGTCACCGGCGTCTACCAGGCATGGCGCCAGCTCGGCAGCTGGTCCGCCCTCACGGGCACCGGCTACGGCCGGGTCCTGCTGCTCAAGATCGGCCTGATCGCCGTCCTGCTCGCCGTCGCCTACCTGTCGCGGCAGTGGACCGCACGGCTCGCCGACGGCGCCACCGTGCAGCAGGCGGTGAAGGTGGTCGCACCGCGCGATGTTTCACGTGAAACAGAGGCCGTCACCGTCCCTGCCGACCCCAAGCGCGCCGCACAGCTCGCGCGGCAGCGTGCCGTCCTCGCCAACGCCCACCAGAAGCGGGAGCGCGACGCGGATCCGGAGCGCGCCGGACTGCGCCGCTCGGTCCTGGTCGAGGCGGGCATCGCCGTGGTCCTGCTCGCCGTCACCACGATCCTCACCAGCACCGAGCCCGGCCGCGCCGTGGAACAGGAAGCGGGCCGCGGTTCCGCCGCCACCGCCGTACCCGACCGCGCCATCAAGATCACCCTGCCCTTCGACACCGGCGGCCAGAACGGCAAGGGGGAGATCCGGCTCGAACTCGACCCGGGCCGGGTCGGCGCCAACACCCTCCACCTCTGGGCCGACACGCCGGACGGCCAGCCCTTCGACCTCCCCGAGGTCAAGGTCGCCTTCACCCTCCCCGCCAAGGACATCGGGCCCCTTCCCCTCGTCCCGGACCGCGCCGCCGCCGGGCACTGGAGCTCCTCGGGCGTCCAGTTGCCGCTCGCGGGCGAATGGCGGATCGACGTGACCGTCCGCACCTCCGACATCGACCAGACGACCGTCCAGAAGACCGTGAAGATCGGCTGACCAGCGTGACCGAGAGCAACAACGACATCGAGATCTCCCGGCGCCGGCTGCTGGGCACCGTCGGCGCCGCCGGCGCCGCGGGGCTCGCGCTCGGCGCCACCGGAGGCGCACTCGCGCACGCCGCACTCGCCGGCTCCGGAGACGGCCCCGCAGGCTCCGCCGGCAGCCCTTCCGCCCTCGGCGCCACCCAGGTCGCCTTCCACGGCGACCACCAGGCCGGCATCACGACCCCCCTGCAGGCCAAGGGCCACCTCGTCGCCTTCGACCTCGCAGCCGGGGCCGGCCGTACGGAGGCCGCCGCCCTGATGCGGCGCTGGTCCGAGACCGCGCGCCGCCTGATGGCGGGGGAGACCTCCCCGGCCGAGGACACGGGCATCGCGCTCGACGCCGGCCCGTCCTCCCTCACCGTCACTTTCGGCTTCGGCCACTCCTTCTTCGACCGCACCGGACTCGCCGCCCGCCGCCCCGCCGCCCTCGACCCGCTTCCGGTCTTCTCGGCCGACCGCATCGACGACCGCCGCAGCAACGGAGACCTGTGGGTCCAGGTCGGTGCGGACGACGGGCTCGTCGCCTTCCACGCCTTGCGCGCCCTGCAGAAGGACGCCGGGGACGCCGCCCGCGTCCGCTGGCAGATGAACGGCTTCAACCGGACCCCCGGCGCCACCTCCTCGCCGATGACCGCCCGCAACCTCATGGGCCAGGTCGACGGCACCGGCAACCCGAAGCCCTCGGAGCCGGACTTCG
Organism: Streptomyces sp. NPDC058646; assembly: GCF_042716875.1. Classification (NCBI taxonomy): domain Bacteria; kingdom Bacillati; phylum Actinomycetota; class Actinomycetes; order Kitasatosporales; family Streptomycetaceae; genus Streptomyces; species Streptomyces sp. NPDC058646. The sequence continues at coordinate 121,765 of NZ_JBHXRK010000007.1, forward strand.
ACCAGCGGATCTTCGTCCCCGGTGCCGGTCCCGGCCCCGCCGAGCACGCCTGGATGGCCGGGGGCTCGTACGCGGTGGTCCGGCGCATCCGGATGCTCCTCGACGACTGGGACAAGCAGTCCCTCGCCCAGCAGGAGCAGGTCATCGGCCGCACCAAGGCCACCGGTGCCCCGCTGACCGGCGGCAAGGAGACCACCGAGATGGCGCTCGCCAAGCTCGGCGCCGACGGCAAGCCCGTCATCCCGGCCAACGCCCACGCCCGGATCTCCGCCCCCGAACAGAACGGTGGGGCCGCCATGCTGCGGCGCCCCTTCTCCTTCCACGACGGCGTCGACCCCGACGGCACCCCCGATGCCGGGTTGCTCTTCATCTGCTGGCAGGCGGATCCCCTGCGCGGGTTCGTCCCCGTCCAGCGCAAGCTCGACCGCGGAGACGCGCTGTCGGAATTCATCCGGCACGAGTCCAGCGGGCTGTACGCGGTCCCGCCCGGCCCCCGCGCCGGGGAGTACGTCGGGCAGCGGCTGCTCGAAGGGTGAACGGCCGCCCTGCGGCGGGGGTCCCGGCATTAGGCTGATCACATGTCGGCCACGCGTTTCACCTACCTCGGCCCCGAGGGCACTTTCACCGAAGCCGCCCTCCGTACGCTGCCGGAAGCCGCGACCCGGGAACTCGTCCCGATGGTGTCGGTCCCGGCGGCACTGGACGCCGTCCGCAACGGCGAGGCGGCTGCCGCCCTGGTCCCGATCGAGAACTCGGTGGAAGGCGGTGTCACCGCCACACTCGACGAGCTGGCCTCCGGCGAGCCGCTGATGATCTACCGCGAGGTGCTGCTGCCCATCGCCTTCGCGCTGCTGGTGCGGCCCGGGACCGCCCTGTCGGACGTGAAGACCGTCACCGGTCACCCGGTGGCCCAGCCCCAGGTGCGCAACTGGCTGCGCGCGAACCTGCCCGACGCGGTGTGGGAGTCGGCCGCCTCGAACGCCGACGGGGCCCGGCTGGTCCAGGAAGGCCGGTTCGACGCGGCCTTCGCCGGCGAGTTCGCCGCCGCCACCTACGGGCTGGTCCCGCTGGTGACCGAGATCCACGACGCGCAGAACGCCGAGACCCGGTTCGTCCTGGTCGGCCGTCCGGCCCGGCCCTCCGCCCCGACCGGCGCCGACAAGACCTCCGTGGTCCTGTGGCTCGGTGACGACCACCCGGGTGCGCTGCTGGAACTCCTCCAGGAGTTCGCCGTCCGCGGGGTCAACCTGATGCTGATCCAGTCCCGGCCCACGGGCGAGGGCATCGGCAACTACTGCTTCGCCGTCGACGCCGAGGGCCACGTGTCCGACCGCCGGGTCAGCGAGGCGCTCATGGGTCTCAAGCGGACCTGCCCGCAGGTCCGTTTCCTCGGCTCCTATCCGCGGGCCGGGGTCGCTCAGGGTGAGGTGGGCGCCGCCCGGCCGGGAACGTCCGACAGCGATTTCACGGCAGCCTCCGACTGGCTGGCCCGCTGCCTCGACGGCCGGGCCTAGGCCTCGTCCACTGTCCACAGAGTTATCCACAGGCCGAGATGGAGACCTGGGGACAAGTCGACACTACGGTGCGACAAGGTCGACAAATCGGTCGGTGGTCCCAGGTTTCGCGCTGGGGAGGTGGAGGTGAACGACGTCACCCATGTATCGCCGTTCAACTCTTTGGAGCGAGTCATTCCCACCCGAATGAGCGTGTGAGGGTGGTTTGAACCCTGAATCCCCTCGGACGCCCGCCGGTCGGTCATGGTCTGCTTCCGTGTCCACAGCGCCAGCACACAGCCTGTGGATAAGCTGGGGGTGGCGGGAATTCCTGTGGACAATCAACCCTCCCGACCCTGCTCAGGACCCGCCCGACCCGCGCCCTCATGCCCCATTTCGGCGAATGGCGCCACTTTTATCGACCATCCGAGAGCGATCACTTCCGGTCAGTCGCCAAGAGATATCCAATAGCCGCAATTAGGGCATAGTGACACGCTGTGTGATATCGATGTGAGCCCGGGAACCCCAGGCCGGTAGCCTGGAGGGCGTGATTGACCTCCGGCTGCTCCGTGAAGACCCTGACCGTGTCCGCGCCTCGCAGCGCGCCCGTGGAGAGGACGTCGACCTCGTCGACGCGCTGCTCTCCGCCGACGAGCGCCGCAGGTCTTCCGGCATGCGTTTCGACGAACTCCGCAACGAGCAGAGGTCGCTCGGCAAGCTCATCCCGAAGGCCTCCCCGGAGGAGCGGGCCGAGCTGCTGAAGAAGGCCGACCAGCTCAAGCAGAGCGTCAAGGCCGCCGAAGCCGAGCAGAACGAGGCCGACGAGGCCGCCAAGCAGCTCCTCCTCCAGCTCGGGAACATCGTCCACGAGGACGTCCCGGTCGGCGGCGAGGAGGACTTCACCGTCCTGGAGACGCACGGCACCATCCGCGACTTCGCGGCCGAGGGCTTCGAGCCCAAGGACCACCTGGAGCTCGGCGAGTCCCTCGGCGCCATCGACGTCGAGCGCGGCGCCAAGGTGTCGGGCTCGCGCTTCTACTACCTGACCGGTGTGGGCGCGCTGCTGGAGCTCGCGCTGGTCAACGCGGCGATCGCGCAGGCCACCGAGGCCGGCTTCATCCCGATGCTGACCCCGGCGCTGGTCCGCCCGCGCGCCATGGAGGGCACCGGCTTCCTCGGCCAGGCCGCGGAGAACGTGTACCACCTGGAGAAGGACGACTACTACCTGGTCGGCACCTCCGAGGTCCCGCTCGCGGCGTACCACATGGACGAGATCATCGACGCCGGCAAGCTGCCCCTGCGGTACGCGGGCTTCTCGCCGTGCTTCCGCCGTGAGGCCGGCACGTACGGCAAGGACACCCGCGGCATCTTCCGCGTCCACCAGTTCGACAAGGTCGAGATGTTCTCGTACGTCGCGCCGGAGGAGGCCGAGGCCGAGCACAAGCGGCTGCTGGACTGGGAGAAGCAGTGGCTGACCAGCCTGGAACTGCCGTACCAGGTGATCGACGTGGCCACCGGTGACCTCGGCGCCTCCGCCTCGCGCAAGTTCGACTGCGAGGCGTGGATCCCCACCCAGGGCAAGTACCGCGAGCTGACCTCCGCCTCGAACTGCGACAGCTTCCAGGCCCGCCGGCTGTCGATCCGCTACCGCGACGGCAAGAAGACCCAGCCGCTGTCCACGCTGAACGGCACCCTGTGCGCCGTGCCGCGCACGATCGTGGCGATCCTGGAGAACCACCAGCAGGCCGACGGTTCGGTACGCGTGCCCCCGGTGCTCCGTCCGTACCTCGGCGGCCGTGAGTTCCTGGAGCCGATCGCCAAGTGAGCCCGGCCCCGTTCCCGTACAAGCTCGTCGCGACCGACCTCGACGGCACGCTCCTGCGTGGCGACGACACCATCTCGGAACGCACCCGTGCAGCGCTCGTCGCGGCCACCGCGGCGGGCGCCGCGCACATCATCGTCACCGGACGGGCCGTTCCCTGGACCCGCCACGTGCTCGACGACCTCGGCTACCAGGGGATCGCCGTGTGCGGGCAGGGCGCACAGGTCTACGACGCCGGCACGCACCGGCTGCTGACCTCCGTGACCCTGGACCGGCAGCTCGCCGGTCTGGCGCTGTCGAAGATGGAGGCCGAGATCGGGCCGCTGGCGCTGGCCGCCAGCCGGGACGGCGTGGACGGCGAGGTGCTGATAGGGCCCGGCTACCGGATGCAGGAGGGCCTGCCCGCCGTGTATCTGGACGATCCCGCGACGGTGTGGGCGGCCCCGCTGAACAAGCTGTACATCCAGCACCCGGAGCTGGACGACGACACGCTGGTCAAGGCGGCCCGGCAGACCGTGGGCAGCCTGGTCGACATCGTGATGGCGGGCCCCGGGATCGTGGAGATCCTGCCGCTCGGACTGACCAAGGCCACCGGCCTGTCGCTGGCCGCGCGCCGGCTGGGTGTGAAGGCCGCGGAGACCATCGCCTTCGGTGACATGCCCAACGACATCCCGATGTTCGGCTGGGCAGCGCACGGCGTGGCGATGGCCAACGCCCATGCCGAGCTCAAGGCGGTGGCCGACGAGGTGACGACCTCCAACGAGGAGGACGGCATCGCGGTGGTGCTGGAGCGACTGCTGGGCGCGGCGTAGGGACAGGACGTACGAGAGGTCCGGGACAGCCCGCGCCAGACGGCGCGCTCGAAGTGGCTGCCCCGGACCTTTTGTTGCTCCCCGCACGACTCACTCTGCCCCTCGCGCAGTCCCCTTACCAGCGAATTTCCCTGCCTCAGCCCTCGTTCCGGCGGCGCCGCCAGTAGGCGACGGTGACCACGCCGAGGAGCGGGCCCCACAGCACCAGCGGCGCGTAGCAGAGGGTCATGAGCCACCAGCCGGCCCCCGTGGGTGCCCCGGGCGCCGCCATGGAGGTGCTCCAGTGGAAGGCGCCCGGAATCGTGACCAGGGTGACGGCGACGGCCCCCAGAGCGGCGGGCACAGCCGCCGCGAGGGGAGGGATCCTGCGGCCGCGCAGCCCGGGGATCCAGTTCGGCACCACCTCGCCCCAGCGCTGCACGAGGCCCAGGGTGAGCAGACCGAGGCCCTCGGCGAAGAGGCTGAGGGCCAGCAGGTAGAAGGACCACTTGCCGGGGAAGAGTTCGGCCTCCAGTCCGCTGCCGGCTCCCCAGCCGACCGGTATCCCCACCGCGATGGCGATCCTCCACAGGCCGCTGGGGAGGAGGGTCAGCGCCGCCGCGTGGGCGGCCCACCTGATCGGGCGGCTGACGACGGGGCCGGCGGGAGCGGCCCGAACGGCGCGGACGGGCGGAGCGGTGAGCGTGGTCATCGTCGAAGTCCTTTGCCGGAGACGGTCGGTGATGTCCCAAGCCTGGTCCGGCGGAGGCTGCGGAACCATCCGCCGATCAGCAGGCCCGGATGGCGGACGGCGGGGCAGGGATCTGCCGAACGGCAGATGTGCGGAAGCGGGCGGGGCTCCTAGGGTCGGGACGTGACCTTGCATCCGCACACCCTGTACTCCCCTGCCCTGGCCGTTGCGGGCGTACTGTCCCTGACCGGGTCGGCCCTCGGCGCACCCCACACCTGGACGCTGGCGGGGATGGCGGTACTGCTGCCGCTGCTGGCCCTGGTGGTCCGCTGGTCCCCCGTACGGTCCGCAGGCCTTTCGGGCGCGGTGGGCGTGGCAGCGGTGACGCTGTGGCCGGTCCCGCTGGTATGGGCGGACGGGTCGTGGCTGGAGGTCCTCGGGGCCGCGGCCTTCTGGGCGGCACCGGCTTTCGGCGCCATGGCCGCGGGCGGCTACCTGCGCCGCCAGGCGGGCCGGGTGCGCCGGGCCGTACGGGAGGCACGCCGCGACCAGCAGCTGGAACTGGCCCGGGATCTGCACGACTTCGTGGCACATGACGTAAGTGCGATCGTGGTGCAGGCGCAGGCGGCGCGTTTCGTCGCCGCGCAGGATCCGGGGCAGGCGGTCCGCGCGCTTGAGCGGATCGAGGCGGCAGGGCTGAGCGCACTGGAGTCCATGGACCGCACCGTGCACGCACTGCAGGAGGCAGGGGGCGGCCCGACCGCTCCGGTGCCGGGGCTGGCACAACTGCCCGAACTGGTCGAGCGGTTCGAGGGCGGGGTGCTGGAGGCCGACCCGCAGGCACTGCGGGAGCTGTCGCGGGAGGAGGGCAGCACCGCCTACCGCGTGGCGGTCGAAGCCCTGACGAACGTACGGAGGCACGCCCCGGGGGCCGCCGTGGTGCGGGTCGCCGTACGCCGGACCGGGTCGGGCACGGAGGTCAGCGTGGCCAACTCCGCGGGCCGCGCAGCGGCCGGGCTGCTGCCCCGCAGACGACGGGGCGGGACGGGCCTGGCGGGTCTGCGCGGGCGGGTCGAGGCCGCGGGCGGGACACTGCGGGCCGGAGCGGCCACCGACGGCGGGTGGCGGGTTTCCGCGGTCTTCCCGGCGCGTGAACACCCTCGGGGGTGATCATGTCGGCGTGACCACACGCATCCTGATAGCCGACGACCAAGAGGACATCCGCAGCGGTTTCCGGCTGATTCTCGACTCGCAGCCGGACATGACCGTGGTGGGGGAGGCCCCGGACGGGGAGAGCGCGGTGGCCCTGGCCCGGGAACTGCGGCCGGACGTGGTGCTCGCGGACATCCGCATGCCGAAGCTGGACGGGCTGGAGGTGACCCGGCTGCTGGCTCCTGTGACGCGAGTGGTGGTGGTGACCACCTTCGATCTGGACGAGTACGTCCACACCGCGCTGCGCAACGGTGCCTGCGGCTTCCTGCTGAAGCGGTCGGGGCCCACGCTGCTGATCGAGGGGGTGCGGGCGGCGATGGCCGGGGACACGCTGATCAGCCCGCAGATCACCGTACGGCTGCTCAGCCGGCTCACGGCGGCCGGGCAGGACGGGCCCGACGGGGCGTCCCCCAGGCGGGCCGCGCCGCAGGAGCCGCAGGGGCATCCGCTGACGGGGCGTGAGGTGGACATCGTGCGACTGGTCGCGCGGGGGCTCACCAACGCCGAGATCGGCGCCGAACTCTTCATCACCGCGGGGACGGCGAAGACCCACATCGCGAACGTCCAGGCGAAGCTGGGAGCCCGGAACCGCGTGGGGATCGCGGCGTGGGCATGGGAGCACGGTGTGGCCCGGGCGGAGGGCGACTAGTCATGTTTCACGTGAAACGGGGTGGTGTTTCACGTGAAACAACGTTGCGGGTGAGGGGCCAGGCCAGCATGCCCACGCTGAGCGCGATGGCGTGGCCGAGGTCGGTGAAGGTGCCGCCGGTGACGAGCGGGATCCCGAAGAAGACGAGCAGCCCCGCAAGGTAGAACCATCGCCAGGGACCGGGGATCCGGTAGGTCAGCACTCCGGCGGCGGCCGCGAGTCCGTAGCTGACGCCGATGTCGACCACGTGGGTCATGCTGCGCGGCGCCCGGTGGTCCTCGATGGCCATCAGGAGGACCTTCTGGCTGACGAGTGTGGCGACGACATGGGCGGTGGTGACGATCACGAGCCAGCGCAGGGTGCCGAGCCAGCGTTCCACGGGGGCGTGGAAGATCTCGAACAGCAGGGCGTAGAGGGCGAGCGAGGCGGGGTTCTCGATCCAGAAGGCACTGCTCACGAGCGCCCGCACGGGGTGGTCGACCAACTCGTGGATGTTGCTGCTGTTGCGGTGGAGCAGGACGTGCTCCACCCGGTCGAGGGCGATCACCACGATGACGCTGGTGACGGTGATGATCAGAAGCCAGATGTGCGTACCGGGCGAGGAACGTATCCAGGACCTCAGGGGCCTGGACGGCTCCGGCTCGATGTGCTCGATCATGCCCCGATGATCCCGCGCAAAGCTGTGCCCCGCCTGGCCGGTGGGCCGGGCGGGGCACGTTCCTCGCGGGGGTGAGCCGGGGCCGGCGGCGGGCCTACTCCTCGCCCGCCACGGTGAGGCGGCGCAGCCGCTGGCCCGCGTAGACGGTGGCGCCCGCGGTGACCACCGCGAGCAGGACCACGGCGGTGGGCAGGGCGACGGTGGCGTCCACGTACCCGTCACCGGCGATCTTCTCGGCCAGGGACAGCGCCCACTGCTGGACGCTGAGGGTCTTGGCACCGGAGACCAGGCTGCCGAAGAGCGACTCCCAGATCAGGGCGTAGACCAGGCCGAAGACGACCGCGTGCCGGCTGACGGTGCCCAGCAGCAGGAACAGCGCGCTGTAGGCGGTCGAGGCGACGAGGGCGGCGACCGTGTAGGCGACGGCGATCTGCTGGCCGTTGCCGTTGAGGATGAAGCCGGCGATCAGGGTGGGGATCGCGGAGAAGGCCATGGTGACGGCGATGGCCACGATCAGTTTCGTCATGATGATCGTCGGCCGCTTCACCGGCTTGGCGAGCAGGTAGACGATCGAGCCGTCGTCGATCTCCGGGCCGATGGCTCCGGTGCCGGCGATGACACCGATCAGCGGGACCATGGTGGCGAGGGCGAAGCCTCCGAGCAGGTCGGCGGCGACCTTGTCGTCCACACCGGTGAGGGCGCGGACGGCGATCGAGATGAGGATCAGCAGGGCCGGCAGCAGGAAGAGGATCAGCGCCCGGCGGCGGCCGAGCAGGGCCCGGTAGGTGAGCCGGGCAACGGTGGGGTTGTACATGGGTGCCAGCTCCTTCAGGCCGCGACGAGGTAGGAGAAGACCGACTCGAGGGACTCGTCGGAAGGCGAGACCGTCAGCAGCCGGATGCCGTGCGCGCGGGCGACCCGCGGGAGCAGCTCGGTGAAACGCCCGAAGTCGACGGCCTGGATGCGCAGGGCGCCTTCCTTCAGGTCGACCTCGATACCGGCCGTGGACGGGTCGGCGATCAGGGCCGCGGCGAGGGCCCGGTCGTCGGAGGAGCGGACGAGGTAGCGGTGCGGTCGGTCCGTCATCAGGCGGCGGATCTTGCGGAAGTCGCCGGAGGCGGCGTGCCGGCCTGCGACCACCACCTCGATGTGCGAGGCGAGCTGCTCGACCTCCTCCAGGATGTGGGAGGAGAACAGGACGGTGCGTCCCGCGTCGCCCATGCGCCGCAGCAGGTCCATCAGCTGCATGCGCTGGCGCGGGTCCATGCCGTTGAACGGCTCGTCCAGGAGCAGCACGGACGGGTCGTGGACGAGCGCGGACGCCATTTTCACGCGCTGGCGCATGCCCTTGGAGTACGTGGAGATCTTGCGGTCCTGGGCGTACTCCATCTCGACGGTGGCGAGGGCCCGGCGGGCGGCCGCGTCGTCGAGGCCGTGGAGTTCCGCGTTGGCGACGACGAACTCCCGGCCCGTGAGGAAGTCGTACATGGCTTCGCGCTCGGGGACGACGCCGACCTGCTTGTAGATCGCCTCGTTGCGCCAGATCGGTGCGCCGTCGAGGGTGACGGTGCCGGTGGAGGGGGCGAGGAAGCCACCCATCATGTTGATGAGCGTGGACTTGCCCGCGCCGTTGGGCCCCAGCAGTCCGGTGACGCCGGGACCGATGCGCATGGTCACGTCGTTGACGGCGACGACGTTCCCGAACCAGCGGGAGGTGTGGTCGATGTCGATGGTGGTCACAGCCCGGCCTTCCGGTAGCGGGCCATCAGGGCGGCGTACGAGCCGACGATGAGGCCGAGGGCGACGAGCAGGTAGACGAAGCCGGTGCCGGCCGAGGGACCCTCGCCGCCCGGGAAGGCGGTGGTCGCTCCGAGGAAGGCCGTCTGGAAGCCGTCGATCAGGGTGATCGGGGAGAACAGGCCCATCCAGTCGATGGCCCCTGCGTTCCCGGTGCTGTAGGCGATCCCCTGGACTGCGGTCACCGCGCCGTAGGGGATCAGGAGCACGGCGATGATGGCGGCGACGCCGAAGCCGCGGCGCGGGGTGAGCGCGGCCATGACCAGCCCGAGGCCGGCGAAGAGCAGTGACAGCAGCAGTACGGACACCAGTCCCTGCCCGAATCCCTTGGTCTGGTCACCGAAGTCGAACTTCGCCAGCAGCGCTCCGATCCACATGATCAGCAGCGGGGTGGCGGTGAGGATGAACAGGGCCGAGGCCATGGCCGCGTACTTGGCCACGACGTAGTCGACGCGCTCGACGGGCCGCGAGAAGTAGAGCGGCACGGTCTTGAAGCGCAGGTCGCGGGAGACCGACTGCGGCGCCTGGGAAGCGAGGTAGAGGCCGATGATCACCTGCGTGGTCAGGGCGTACGTCGTGTACTTGATCGGCAGCTCGGTGGAGCCGGGGACCGCGATGGCGACGGCGACGATGATCAGCGCGGGTACGCACATCACCGCGAAGAGGAGCATCGGCAGCACCTTGGACTTCGCGGAGCGGCCGAGTCCGTACGCACCCCGCAGGGACTGCGAGAAGAGCGACTTGCGGGCGTACGCGCGGCCGAGCCGGTCCCCGTCGTAGGACCGGTAACCGATGTTGTGGATCTGGGTCGAGGTGTCAGGCGCCATCGGAACCGGCTCCCTTCTGCTGGACGGTCTGGTCGTTGTCGCGGAAGACCTCCGCGATGTGGTGACGGCGCTGCTCCATGCGGACCAGCCCGAGGCCCAGGTCGGCGACGGTGTCACGCACGGTGTCGTACGTCTCCTCGCCGGTGGCCTCGACGAGGAGGATGTGGCCGGCGCCGGGCAGACCCTGCTCCCCGCTCGTGACGAGGGTGACGCCGACCGCGGTGAGGGCCTTGCCCAGGGCGGCGGTGCCGTCCGGGTGGAGGTCCGAGTCGGTGACCTCGACCGCGAGGGTCGTGGTGGTCTGCATGAAGTCGCTGGTGGAGCTTGAGCGCAGCAGCTTGCCGCCGTCGACGACCACGACGTGGTCGCAGGTCCGCTCCAGCTCGCCGAGGAGGTGCGAGGTCACCAGGACCGAGATGCCGAAGTCGGTGTAGACGCGGCGGATCAGCCCGAGCATCTCGTCCCGGCCGACCGGGTCGAGCCCGTTGGTGGGCTCGTCGAGGAGGACCAGCTGGGGGTCGTGGACGAGTGCCTGGGCGAGCTTGACGCGCTGCTTCATGCCGGTGGAGTAGCCGCCGATGGGCCGGTAGCGCTCCTCGTACAGCCCCACGTGGCGCAGGGTGTCGGCGGTGCGTTCGCGGGCGGCGGTCGGCGGGAGGCCGGACATGCGTGCCATGTGGACGACGAACTCGGTGGCCGAGACGTCGGGTGGCAGGCAGTCGTGCTCGGGCATGTAGCCGACGCGTTCACGGATGGCGTTGCCATGCGTGGCGACGTCGAGGCCGAGCACGGCGGCGCTGCCCTCGGTGGCGGGGGACAGTCCCAGCAGGATCTTGATCAGCGTGGACTTGCCGGCTCCGTTGGCACCCACGAGGCCGGTCACACCAGGCCCGATGTCCAGGGAGAGCCGGTCGAGGGCGGTCACTCGGGGGTACCGCTTGCTCAGGCTTTCGGTCGCGATGACAGTCACGAGCTCGACGTTAACGGCGCAGGCAGCCGGAAACGTCAGACCTGGAGCTGGATCCCGTCTCCGCCTTCCGGCGTACGGACCCGTACTGGAGGCTGATGTGGCCCCGACAAGTTTGTCCACAGGTACTGTGCACGGGCCTTGACGTGACCTCCGGTCATGGTCACATTCATCAGTGTCAACTTACGGGCGCGTACGGCTACAGGACGGACGGCTGGCATGGCTGGGGACACCAAGCAACGCACCGCGCAACGCACCGCCGACCTGAGCGGCTTCCGGGAAGTGCAGCGCCTCTCCTATGCGTGTGCAGAAGCCGTCGCCGCGCAGCTGCGGCCCGGGGTAACCGAACGCGAGGCGGCGCGGATGCAGCGCGAGTGGCTGCGCGAACGCGGGGTGCGCGACTGGTTCCACCTCCCCTTCGCCTGGTTCGGGGACCGCACCGCCTTCGCGGACTTCAAGGTCCCGCTGCAGTTCTTCCCGACCAAGCGTCAGCTGGAGCCCGGGATGCCGTTCATCCTCGACATGGCGCCGGTCTACAAGGGCTACGCCGCCGACATCGGCTATTCGGGCAGCCTCGGGCTCAACCCGGTGCAGGACCGGCTCATGTCCGACCTGCGGGCGCACCGCGAGCTGATCCTCGAGCAGGTGCGGGAACGCCGCTCCCTGCGCGAGATCTACGAGAACGTCGAACGGCTGATGAACCGGCAGGGGTACGCCAACCGGCACCGCGCCTACCCCTTCGGCGTGATCGCGCACAAGATCGACCGGGTCAGGGAGCGCCGCTGGGCGCCGACCGCCTTCGGGTTCGGCACCCAGTCCCTCAAGGGGCTGGCCGCCGACGTCCTGCACGGACACCGCGAGGGCTGGTCCCCGCTGTGGAGCCCGTACCGCTTCTCCGACCACCCGCCACAGCCCGGACTGTGGGCGGTGGAGCCGCATCTGGGGTTCCGGGGAACCGGCGCGAAGTTCGAGGAGATCCTGGTCGTCACCGACTCCGGGGACCCCGAGGAGAGCGCCTACTGGCTGGACGACGATCTGCCGCACGTGCGGCGCTGGGCCGAGGAGAAGGCAGCATGAACGGCATGAGCGGAGCACAGGCGGCAGGACCCTGGTCAGCACGGGCGGGCGCGCGCGAGCGCCGGGTGAGCACCGGCGGCATCGAGCTGTGCGTCGTCGAGCTGGGCGAGACGGACCGGCCGACCGTGGTGCTGGTGCACGGCTACCCCGACAGCAAAGAGGTCTGGTCGGAGGTGGCCGAGCGGCTCGCGGCGCGCTTCCACGTGGTGCTGTACGACGTACGCGGCCACGGCCGTTCCACGGCGCCGCAGCCGCTGCGCGGGGGTTTCACCCTGGAGAAACTGACCGACGACTTCCTGGCGGTGGCGGAGGCGGTCAGCCCGGACCGGCCGGTGCACCTGGTCGGCCACGACTGGGGTTCCGTCCAGGGCTGGGAGTTCGCGACCGTCGCCCGGACCGAGGGTCGGATCGCCTCCTTCACCTCGATGTCGGGGCCGTCCCTCGACCACTTCGGCCACTGGATCAAGAAGCGGATGTCGCGGCCCACCCCCCGCCGGGCGGCGCAACTCATCGGTCAGGGCGTCAAGTCCTGGTACGTGTACATGCTGCACACGCCCGTCCTGCCGGAGCTGGCCTGGCGCGGCCCGCTCGGCAAACGGTGGCCCGGGATACTCCAGCGCGTCGAGAAGGTCCCGGCCGGCTCCTACCCGACCGCCTCGCTGCCTTCGGACGCGGCGCACGGAGCCTGGCTCTACCGCGACAACGTACGGCCCCGCCTGCGCAGGCCGCGGCCCGACGCGTACGCGCACGTACCCGTCCAGCTGATCACCCCGACCGGTGACGCCTTCCTGTCCGAGCGGCTCTACGACGACCTGGAGCGGTGGGCCCCCGATCTGGTGCGCCGGACGCTGCCCGCCAAGCACTGGGTACCGCGGACCAGGCCCGACCAGCTGGCCGCCTGGATCACCGAGTTCGTCACCACCACGGAGGAACCCGCCGCGCGAGCGCCGGAGCAGAAGGCACCGGGGAAGTACGACGACCGCTTCGGCGGGCAGCTGGTCCTGGTCACCGGCGCGGCCAGCGGGATCGGCCGCGCCACGGCCTTCGCGTTCGCCGAGGCCGGTGCCCGCGTGGTGGCCGTGGACCGGGACGCCGAGGGGGCGGCGCGCACGGCCGACATGGCGCGCCTCGTCGGCGCCCCCGAAGCCTGGGGCGAGTGCGTCGACGTCAGCGACGAGCAGGCGATGGAGAAGCTCGCGGCGAAGGTCGCCTCCGAGTACGGCATCGTGGACGTACTGGTCAACAACGCGGGGATCGGTCTGTCGGGGCCCTTCCTGGAGACCTCTTCCGAGGACTGGAAGAAGGTCCTCGACGTGAACCTGTGGGGTGTCATCCACGGCTGCCGGATCTTCGGGAAGCAGATGGCCGAGCGCGGCCAGGGCGGACACATCGTCAACACCGCCTCCGCCGCCGCCTACCTGCCCTCCAAGACGCTGCCCGCCTACAGCACCTCGAAGGCCGCGGTGCTGATGCTGTCGGAGTGCCTGCGTGCGGAGCTGGCGTCGAAGTCGATCGGCGTCTCCGCGATCTGCCCCGGGATCGTCAACACCAACATCACCGCCACCTCGCGTTTCGCCGGGGTCGATGCGGCCGAAGAGAAGCGCCGCCAGGAACGCTCCTCACGGCTGTACGGGCTGCGCAACTTCCCCCCGGAGAAGGTCGCCGAGGCGATCCTGCGGGCCGTCGTGCGCAACGAGGCCGTGGTACCGGTGACCCCCGAGTCCAAGGGCGCCCTGTGGATGTCCCGTTTCGCCCCGCGCACCCTGCGGGCGATCGCGAAGCTGGACCCCCCGTTGTGAACCCGGTCGGCGGCCCGGCGCCCGGCCGGGCCGGGGCGCACCCGATCACGCCGCGCAAGGTGGCCTTCGGCTGGGAGGCCACCCCGCTGCACCGGATACCCGACGAGCCCACCGCCACCCACGTGATCAACGTGCTGCACCTGCTGCTGCCCGCCGGGGAGCGGTGGTTCGCAGGGTCTTCAAGGAGGGGCCTGGCTATGGGTGTGGGGTGTCTCGTACCTCATGCGCAACGACCCCGAACTCGGCGGCCGGCAGCGCTGTTCGCCCCGCGGGCACAACCGGGCGGTGGCCAAGGGGCTGCTGCCCACGTGGAGAGAGCTCGGCACGGCCATACCCCGCTACTTCCGGCGGTCGTACCATCCCTCGCAAGAGGGCTCGCTGCGCAGGGCGGTCGAGTACCTCGCGGCCTCACCCGCCGCCCGGGCCGCAGCCGGCGCGGTCGGCCGGGCCGCGATGTCGTAGGGAGCCGGGATTGTCCGATCAGGCAGTAGCCGAGTACCGGATCGAGGATCTGGCACACCACAGCGGCGCGACAGTACGCACGATCCGGGCGTACCAGGACCGCGGTCTGCTGCCGAAACCGGAGCGCCGGGGTCGCTCCAACGTCTACCGGGACACGCATCTGGCGCGGCTGCGCCAGATCGCGGACCTGCTGGACCGCGGCTACACCCTGGCCTCCATCAAGGAGCTGTTGGAGGCGTGGGACGCGGGGCGCGGGCTGGGCGGCGTCCTGGGGCTGGTCGCCGAGGTGCACGGGCCGTGGACGGACGAGGAGGCGGCCCGGATCAGCCGGGAGGAGCTGAACGAACGGTTCGGCGGCAGGCCCGACGACACCGCCGTGGGCGAGGCCTGCGAGCTGGGGGTCCTGGAACGGATCCCGGGACGCCCCGAGGAGTTCCTGGTCCCTTCCCCGCAGGAGCTCGCGGTGGCCGCCGAGCTGTACGCGGCCGGGGTGCCGCTGTCGGCGATCACGGGCCACCTGCGGGAGCTGCGCGGTCAGGTGGAGCACATCGCCTCGCGGTTCCTGGAGTTCACCACCGAGCACGTCTTCGCCCGCTATCTGGGCCAGGTGCCGCCGACCGACGCGGACGCGGCGGAGGCGGCCACGCTGGTCCGGAGGCTGCGTCCGCTGGCCCAGCAGACGGTGGACGCGGAGCTGGCGCGGGCGATGCGGCTGTTCGCCACGCGGCACCTGCAGCGGCATCTGGGCGCGGCCGGGGCACCGCAGCCCTCGGGACCCGCTCCGGTGGGACTCCCCGCCGGGACGGTACGGGCGGTGCAGGAACTGGTGGGCGCCGAGCACGTGGCGGAGTTCGTCCGGGCCGCGACGGAACGGGAGCTCCAGGCCCGGACGATGAACGATCTGGCGCGCCGGGGCGAGCGCTGACGCTCGGCCGGTAGTCCACAGGGCGGATCACGCGTTTGCAGCAGAAACCACCCCAAACAGCTGTGGACAACTGGCGCATCGCTGTGGACAACAGGGGTGACGAGTCACCCGGTGGCCGCAGCCGCCGCTCACGGTGGGCGGCTGCGTCCTCGGTTGTGTCCGGCCGTGTCAGCCGATGGTCTCGTACGCCGATTTCGCCGGCTCCGCTCCGTCCACCGGCCCGGAGCCCGGCACGGCACCCGTCACGACCTCGGCGACGGTCTCCACCTCCACCGGCCCCGTGGTCCGCGCGGCCTGTCCCACCGTTTCCTTGCGCTCCTTCCGCTGCGTCCGTGCGCTCCCGTAGAGGAGGGAGGCCAGGAGCAGACCGAGGACCCCGCCGACCAGTTGGGCCGCGACGAAGCCCGGCAGCGACTGGGGGGCGATGCCGGTGAAGGAGTCGCTGAAGCTGCGCCCGACGGTGCCCGCCGGGTTGGCGAAGGATCCGGACGAGGTGAACCAGATCGCTGCGGCGATGTACGCGGCGACCGCGGCCGGGATGAGCCGGGGCCGCCCGATCCGCTCGAGCCCCTGGATCACCAGTACCAGCCCGGCGGTGGCGACGACCTCACCGATGAGCAGGTGACCCCCGTCGCGCACCTGAGTGGCGAAGGTTCCCGGGGTGCGGCCGAACATGGCGTCGGCGAGAACGGCCCCGCCGACGGCCCCGGCGGTCTGGGCAACGGTGTAGAGGAGGGCTTCCCGGCCGCCGAGTCCTCCGGGGCGGCCCGTACGCCGGGCCCACCAGGAGGTGAGGGTGACCACCGGGTTGAGGTGCGCCCCGGAGAGCGGACCGAAGAGGGTGATGATCAGTCCGAGACCGATGGCCGAGGCGAAGCTGTTGGCGACGAGGGCGACACCGGTGTCGCGGGTGAGCGCGGCGGCCTGGATTCCGGAGCCGGTCACCACCACGAGCAGGCCGGCGGTACCTATGAACTCGGCGGCGGCGCGGCGTGGAAGGGAAGCGGTTGCTGTCATGATTTCTCCCCGTGGGCAGACGTGGCAGCGGAAAATGTATTCCGTATCTCGGAATCGCGATAGTGGGTGTCCACCCCGGTCGGCACCGCCGAAAATCCCTGCCGGAAGGCCGCCCGACCGGGCACGCTGGGGACATGGACGACAGACGCACCGTGAAGGTGTCCAAATACGTCTCGAAACACCTGCGGCACCAGCCGGAACGCATCGGACTGGTGCTCGACCCGAACGGGTGGGTGGAGATCGACGACCTGCTGCGCGCGGCAGCCGCCCACGGCTTTGCCGTCAGCCGCGCCGAGCTCGACCACGTCGTCGCCGCCAACGACAAGCAGCGGTTCGCCGTCGACGGCACCCGGATCCGGGCCAACCAGGGGCACACGGTGTCCGTGGACCTCGACCTTCCGGAGGCCGAACCGCCCGCCTACCTGTACCACGGCACCGTCGCCGCCGCCCTGGAGCCGATCCGCACCGAGGGGCTGCGCCCGATGGCCCGGCACCACGTGCACCTGTCCCCCGACCGGGAGACCGCGACCCGGGTCGGCGCGCGGCGGGGCCGGCCGGTCGTGCTCAGCGTGGATGCGGCAGCGATGCACGCAGCCGGGCACGTCTTCCGGGTCAGCGCCAACGGGGTGTGGCTGGTGGACGCCGTACCGCCGCAGTTCCTGCGCTTCCAGTAGGGCGAGCCACCAGGGGAGCTCCCTCCCCTCGCGGCGGAGAAGGTGAGGGAGCGGCCGCAGCCCGGGAAGAGAGGGCTCAGCCCAGCTGTGCGAGCGCCTCGGTGGCGATCTTCTCGAAGACGGCCTCGTCGGCGGCGAAATCGGAGTCCGGAACCGGGGCGTGGACCACCAGCTCGGTGAAGCCCAGCTCGCGGTGGCGGCCTGCGAAGTCGACGAACGCGTCCACGGACTCCATCAGCGTGCTGCGCTCCGGCGTGAAACCGGTCAGCAGGACCTTCTCCATCGTCGCGACATCCCTACCGATCTCCACGCAGGCCTTCTCCAGGCGTCCGAGCTGCCCGCGCATCGCCTCCAGCGACTCCTCGGGGGTGCCGTCCTCGAAGAGTTTCGGATCCCCCGTGGTCACCCAGGCCTGGCCGTGCCGCGCGGCGAGCTTCAGGCCACGCGGCCCCGTCGCTGCGACCGCAAACGGCAGTCGCGGCCGCTGCACGCAACCGGGAATGTTGCGGGCCTCCTCGGCGAAGTAGAAAGTGCCGGCCTGGCTCACCGCGCCCTCCGTCAGCAGCCGGTCCAGCAGCGGCACGAACTCGGCGAAGCGGTCCGCGCGCTCGCGCGGAGTCCAGGGCTCCTGGCCCAGCGCGGTGGCGTCGAAGCCGTTGCCGCCCGCGCCGATGCCGAGGGTGACGCGCCCGCCCGAGATGTCGTCCAGGCTGATCAGCTCCTTGGCCAGGGTGACGGGGTGGCGGAAATTGGGCGAGGTGACGAGGGTGCCCAGACGCAGCCGCTCGGTGGTGGCGGCAGCCGCGGTCAAGGTGGGGACCGCACCGAACCACGGGCCGTCACGGAAGGTCCGCCAGGACAGATGGTCGTAGGTGTAGGCGGCGTGGAAGCCGAGGCTCTCGGCCCGCACCCACTGGTCCCGGCCTCCCTCGTGCCACGGACGTACAGGAATGATCACCGTGCTCAGGCGCAAACTCATGCACTCGAGCCTACGACGCCCCACGCTTTCTCTGCACGTCACGCAGCCACGGTCCCTCACCGCCCGCCGCCCGGCGCTGCTCATCAGCTCCACGGACGACACGGCCCACGAAGGAACGCTCCCCCCGGAGGGCGGTGAGGCGCTGTTTCACGTGAAACAGCGCCTCCCCTCACAGCTGATGTTTCACGTGAAACATCAGACGCCCGGCCAGGTCTTTCCGATCATGGTCCGGCCGCCCGGGTCGATGAGTGAAGATGGAGCGTGACCTCGGCTCCCCAGCGCCCGGACGGGCCCACCCCCGCACCCCGGCTCATCGCCACCGATCTCGACGGCACCTTGCTGCGCGACGACAAGTCCGTCTCGCTCCGCACCGTGGCCGCCCTCGCTGCCGCCGAGGAGGCCGGGATCGAGGTCTTCTTCGTCACCGGACGCCCGGCCCGCTGGATGGACGTGGTCAGTGACCACGTCCACGGCCACGGCCTGGCGATCTGCGCCAACGGCGCGGCAGTGGTCGACCTCCATGCCGGACGGGAGTTCGTGCAGGTCAGGGATCTTCCCCGAGCCGCCGCGCTGTCCGTGGTGGATGCGCTGCGCGCGGCCGCCCCCGGCACCTCCTTCGCCGTCGAGCTGACCACCGGAATCAACTACGAGCCCGCCTACCCGCCCTTCTTCAAGGACTCGGGGGCGAACATCGCCAGTGCCGAGAAGCTCCTGGGCGAGGACGCGGACGGCACAGCCGCGCCCGTGCTCAAGCTGCTCGCGCACCACGCCGAGCTCGCCCCCGACGAGTTCCTGGCGCTTGCCCGCTCCGCCGCCGGCACGTACGCCTCGATCACCCGGTCCAGCCCGACCTCTCTCCTGGAGGTCAGTGGTCTGGGCGTGTCCAAGGCGAGCACCCTGGCGCTGTGCTGCGCGGAGCGCGGGATCTCCCCTGACGAGGTGGTGGCCTTCGGGGACATGCCCAACGACGTGGAAATGCTCCGCTGGGCGGGCACCTCCTACGCCATGGGCAATGCCCACCCGGACGTGATCGCCGCGGCCTCCGGCCGGACGACCGCCAACAACGAGGACGGCGTCGCCGCGGTCATCGAGCGCATCCTCGCGGAGCGCCTCGCCCAGCGGCACGAACAGCAGCAGGCATAACCCGCCAAGGGGGGCCTCACGAGGACGGCCTAGAGGGGGGCCTCCCACACCACGGTGGTGCCGCCGCCGTTCTCGCCGATGCCCGGTCCGTACGAGCTGGCACCGCCCAGGGACTCGGCCCGTCGCCGTAGGTTCCGCAGCCCGCTGCGCCGTCCGCCCTCGGGGATGCCCACACCGTCGTCGGCCACTGCGAGCCGCACACCCGGCCGTCCGTCGGCCAGCGTGATGGTGGAGTCCAGCACGACCTCGATCCGTGAGGCCTCCGCGTGCCGGAAGGCATTCGACAGGGCCTCACGGAGCGCCGCGATCAGGTTCTTGCCGACCAGCTCCCCCACGACCGCGTCGATCGGGCCCAGGAAGCGGTGAGCGGGCTTGAAGCCGAGCGGTACGGCGGCCATGTTGATCTCACGCAACACCCGGGTCCGGAGCCCCGAGGGGGCTTCCGCGGGGCCCTGCTGGAGGGCGAAGATCGCGGTGCGGATCTCCTGGATGGTCACGTCCAGCTCGTCCACGGCCTTGCCGACGCCGTCCCGGACCTCGGGGACGACGGACCGGCGCTGGGCTCCCTCCAGCATCATCCCGGTGGCGAACAGCCGCTGGATGACCAGGTCGTGGAGGTCGCGGGCGATCCGGTCGCGGTCCTCGAACACAGCCAGCCGCTCACGGTCGCGCTGGGCCTCGGCCATCATCAGCGCGAGCGCCGCCTGGGAGGCGAACTGCGTGGCCAGGGTCCGTTCGGCCTCGCTGAAGGGGCGCTCGCCCCGGGCCCGGGGGGTCACCAGGGCGCCCAGAACCCGCCCGCCACTGTGCAGCGGCAGCATCATGCAGGGCCCGTACTGGCTGGTGAGTTCCGTGACCAAGCGTGGATCGGACGCGACGTCGTCCGCGAAGACCGGCTCGCCCCGCAGCAGGCTGTCCACCACCGGGCTCTCGGCCGGGATCACCACACCCAGGGAGGTGGCCGGATTCGCGGCGGAGACGGCGACGATCTCCATCCCGCCCTCCTCGGCCGGCAGCAGCACGATCCCCGCGGAGGAGTCCGCCAGGCGCCGGGCCTGCTCGGCGACCACGACGAGGGCGTCGTCCGCGTCCCCGCCCGACAGCAGGGCGGTGGTGACGGCCACGGAGCCGTCGATCCAGCGTTCGCGCTGGGTGGCGGCCTCGTAGAGCCGGGCGTTGCCGATGGCGATGCCCGCTTCGGTGGCCAGCACCCTGACCATGTGGACGTCGTAGTCGTTGAATTCCGCGCCGCCGTTCTTCTCGGCGAGGTAGAGGTTGCCGAAGATCTCCCCCTGAACCCTGATCGGAACGCCGAGGAAGGTCCGCATCGGCGGGTGGTGCTCCGGAAAGCCGGCCGACCGCGGGTCCTTCGTCAGATCGGCGAGCCGCACCGTGTCGGAATGCGAGATCAGAGCGCCCAGCAGCCCCCGCTTCCCGTCCGGGCGGTGGCCGATCCTCCGGGCGAGTTCCGAACTGATCCCGTGGGTGACGAAGTCCGAGAGCCCGCGGCCCTCGGTGTCCACGACACCGATCGCCGCGTAGCGGGCGTCCGCGAGCTCGGCCGCGGTCTCGCAGATGCGGTCCAGCGTGGAGTGCAGTTCCAGGCCGGTACCGACCGACCTCATGGCCTCCAGCAGTTGCGGCACCCGGGCCGTGAGTTCGGTGGACAGGCCCTGAAGACTCCGAGTGGCCTCCGTGGCGGCCTCCAGGGGGTCCGGCGTTCCGGGTGATGGATCCGACGGTTGCGGCGACTCCTGCTCTGACATGCCCTTGAGCCTAGTTAGTCCCCTTTAGCGAGGAAAGTCGGCCTGACGAGTCCCGGCCATGCTCCGGTCCACGGCCCTCTCCCGTTCCAGCAGCCGCCGCAGCGGCCCGTCCGCCGCCGCCAGGTCGGCGTACGCCCCTCGCTGCACGACCGCCCCACGGTCCAGTACGAGTACCTCGTCGACGGCCTCCAGGCCTGCCAGCCGGTGCGTGATCAGCACGGTGGTACGCCCCTCGGTGGCCGCCAGCAGATCCGCCGTCAGGGCGTCGGCCGTGGCCAGGTCCAGGTGCTCGGCCGGCTCGTCCAGGACCAGTACCGGGAAGTCGGCGAGCAGCGCCCGGGCCAGGGCCAGGCGCTGGCGCTGGCCGCCGGAGATCCGCTCACCGTGCTCACCGACCAAGGTGTCCAGCCCGTCCGGCAGCCCGTCGGCCCACTCCAGCAGCCGGGCCGCTGCCAGGGCGCCCCGCAGTTCCTCCTCGCTCGCCCCGGTCCGGGCCAGCCGCAGGTTCTCCCGGACCGAGCTGTCGAAGAGGTGCGCGTCCTGGGCACAGAGGCCGACGACGGTCCGTACGTCGTCACCGTCCAGCAGGCGTGCATCCGTCCCGTCCAGGGTGTACGAGCCTTCGCGCGGGTCCAGGAAGCGCAGCAGGACCTGGGCCAGCGTGGTCTTGCCCGAGCCGGAGGGGCCGACGACGGCGATGCGGCGGCCGGTCTCCAGGGTGAGGTCCAGGCCGTGCAGCGCGTCCCGCTCCTGACCCGGATGCCGGGCCGTGAGCCCCGTCAGCGTCAGTGGGAAGGCCTCGGCGGGCAGCCGGTTCGCCTGCTCGGGTTCGGCGACCGGGACCGGCGCGTCGACGACCTCGTAGACCCGCTCGGCACTGCGCCGCACCCGCTGTCGGTACTGCACGGCGAGCGGCAGCCCGTTGACCGCCTCGAAGGCCGCGAGAGGGGTCAGCACCGCGACAGCCATCGCCACCCCGGCCAGCCGCCCCTCGTGGACGGCGCTCGCGGCGACGGCCGCGGCGGCCACGACGGTGAGCCCGCAGACCAGAGCGGAGAGCCCGCTTCCCAGCCCGTTGGCCGCCGCGCCCCGCGCGGCGACGGCCGTCAGCACGGCGTCGCTCCGGCGCGCCCGGTTCTTCCTGTCGTCCAGGGCACCGGCGACGGTCAGCTCCGGGGTACCCGTGAGCAGATCGGCCACCCGGGTGGCCAACTCGCCCCGCGCGGGCGCGAGCCTGCGCTCCGCACGGCGGGCACACGCCCCGCTGACGAGCGGCACCCCGATTCCGGCGGCCAGCAGCCCGACGGCAAGGACGGCTCCCGCCTCGGGCAGCAGCCACGTGGTGAAGGCGACGGATCCGGTCCCGACGAGCACGGCCGTGCCGAGCGGCAGCAGCCAGCGCAGCCAGTAGTCCTGCAGGGCGTCGGCATCGGCCACCAGCCGGGCCAGCAGGTCCCCACGGCGGTGCTCCCGCAGCCCGGCGGGCGCGATGCGCTCCAGCCGCCGGTAGACCGATACCCGCAGGTCCGCGAGCATCCTCAGCACCGCGTCGTGCGAGACCAGCCGCTCGGCGTAGCGGAAGACCGCCCGGCCCATCCCGAAAGCGCGGGTCGCGGTGACGGCCACCATCAGGTACAGCACGGGCGGCTGTTCGGAGGCCCGTGAGATGAGCCAGCCGGACACGGCCATCAGCCCGACGCCGCACCCGACGGCCAGCGCCCCGAGGAACAGTCCGAGCCGGAAGCGCCCCTGCCATGCCTTGGCCACGGCCCGCACCCGGCGCAGCGGATCGGCCCCGCCCGCCTCCGTTGCCCGGGCGGCCCGGGTCCGCTCGGGCGCGGCTCCGAGGATCCACTCGCCGGGATCCTTGGCAGCCTCGCCCCCGGACGGCTCGGCCGTCCCGACGCCGGTTCCTGCCGTGCTTGCGGACCCGGCCCCACGAGCCGCATCGGGGGCCGGTCCTGCACAGCCGCCCGCCGTCATGGTCACCACGCGGTCCGCGACGGCGAGGAGCGCCGGCCGGTGCACCACGAGCACCACGGTCCGCCCCACGGCCAGCCGCCGGACCGCGTCCACGATCCCCGCCTCGGTCTCCCCGTCCAGCGCCGCCGTCGGTTCGTCCAGCAGGAGCACCGGCCGGTCCGCCAGGAAGGCGCGCGCCAGGGCCAGCCGCTGCCGCTGTCCGGCGGACAGTCCCACGCCTCCTTCGCCCAGCGGGGTCTGCGCTCCGCATGGCAGGGCGGTCACGAACTCCCAGGCCCCGGCATCCTTCAGGGCCGCCTCCAGATCGGCGTCGGAGGCCGTCGCCCTGGCCAGCCGTACGTTCTCGGCGATCGTCCCCGCGAACAGGTGCGGCCGCTGCGGCACCCACGCGATCCGTTCGTGCCACTGCGCCGGTGCCAGATCGGACAGGTCCACGCCACCGACCCGGACGTGCCCCGCGGTGGGGGTCACGAATCCCAGCAGCACCTGGAGCAGGGTGGACTTGCCCGCCCCGCTCGGGCCGGTGAGGGCCACGCATTCCCCGGGCTCCACCGTCAGGGAGACAGGCCCGGGGGAGTCCTCGCCCCGCCCCTCGTAGCGGACGGCGACCCCGTCGACCTCGATCCGCAGCGGGGTGCCGTCCGGCAGCACCTTCCCACCGGCTGCACCGGCGACCGGGGTCTCCAGGACCGCGAAGATCTCCTCCGCGGCCGACAGCCCCTCCGCGGCCGCGTGGTACTGCGCCCCTACCTGTCGCAGCGGCAGGTAGGCCTCCGGCGCCAGGATCAGGATGACCAGGCCGGTGTAGAGGTCCAGCTCCCCGTGGACCAGCCGCATGCCGATGGTCACGGCCACCAGCGCCACCGACAGGGTCGCCAGCAGTTCCAGCGCGAAGGACGAGAGGAAGGCGATGCGCAGGGTGCGCATCGTCGCGCGCCGGTAATCATCGGTGATCTTGCGGATCGCTTCGGCTTGCGCCGTGGCCCGCCCGAACACCTTCAGCGTGGGAAGCCCGGCCACCACGTCCAGGAAGTGTCCCGACAGGCGGGACAGCAGCCGCCACTGACGGTCCATCCGGGACTGGGTGGCCATCCCGATGAGGACCATGAACAGCGGGATCAGCGGCAGCGTCACCACGATGATGGCCGCCGACACCCAGTCCTCGGTGACGATCCGGGCGAGTACCGCCACCGGAACGACCACCGCGAGACCCAGCTGGGGCAGATAACGGGAGAAGTAGTCGTCGAGGGCGTCGACGCCCCGGGTGGCCAGCGCCACGAGGGAGCCGGTCCGCTGTCCGGTCAGCCAGCCCGGCCCCAGGTCCGCCGCCCGCTCCAGCAGCCTGCCCCGTAGCTCCGACTTGACGGCCGCACCCGCCCGGTGGGCGGCGAGCTCCGTCAGCCAGGCGATCAGCCCGCGCCCCAGCGCCACCGCCGCGAGCAGCAGCAGCGGCGCCCGGAGCGCTCCGCCGTCCAGGCCTTCCTCGAAGGCGCCGACCACGATCTCGGCGATCAGCATCGCCTGACCGACGACCAGGCCGGCCCCGGCCAGACCCAGGGCCACCACCGCCCCCAGGAAGAGGCGGGTGGAGCGGGCGTACCGGAGCAGACGCGGATCGATCGGTTTCACGTGAAACATCCCCCAGGGAAAGGGCGGGGCCGGGCCGGCAGGTCAGTGATCGGACGAACTCAGTGCACGTCGACGATGTGCTGCGTACCGATCCGCTTGCGGAACACCCAGTACGTCCACCCCTGGTAGAGCAGGACGAGCGGCGTGGCCACCCCTGCGCACCAGGTCATGATCTTCAGGGTGTACGGGCTGGACGAGGCGTTGGTGACCGTGAGGTTCCAGGCCTCGTCGAGCGAGGAGGGCATGACGTTCGGGAAGAGCGTCAGGAAGAGCATCGCGACGGCCGCCGCGATGGTGACCCCGGACAGTGCGAAGGACCAGCCCTCACGGCCCGCCAGATTGAAGCCGAGGGCGGCGACCAGGGCCACCGCGGCGACGGCCATCGCCATCAGGCTCTTGCCGTCGCCGCGCGAGACCTGGGTCCAGATCAGGAAGGCGAGTGCGAGCACGGCGGCGACCGCACCCAGCCGGGTGGCCAGGGTGCGCGCCCGGTCCCGGATGTCCCCGACGGTCTTGAGCGAGGCGAAGACCGCACCGTGGAAGGTGAACAGGGTGAGGGTGACCAGGCCCCCGAGGATCGAGTAGACGTTGAGCAGGTCGAGCAGGTTGCCGACGTACTCCATGTCCTGATCGATCTTCACGCCGCGCACGATGTTGGCGAAGGCCACACCCCACAGGAAGGCGGGGATCAGCGAGGTCCAGAAGATCGCGTGTTCCCAGTTGGTCTGCCAGCGGTCCTCGGGACGCTTGTGCCGGTATTCGAAGGCCACGCCTCGGATGATCAGGCAGATCAGGATGAGCAGCAGGGGAAGGTAGAAGCCGGAGAAGAGGGTGGCGTACCAGTCGGGGAAAGCGGCGAAGGTGGCGCCGCCGGCCGAAAGCAGCCAGACCTCGTTGCCGTCCCACACGGGCCCGATCGTGTTGATCAGGACCCGCTTCTCCTTGCGGTCGCGGGCGAGCAGCTTGGTCAGTACGCCGACTCCGAAGTCGAAGCCCTCCAGGAAGAAGTAGCCGATCCACAGGACGGCGATGAGCACGAACCAGACGTCGTGGAGTTGCATGGTGTGGTCCCCCAGCCTCAGTACGAGAAGGCCATCGGCCGGTCGGAGTTCTTGTCGTCCCCGCCGATCTTGGTGGGCGGGTTGAGGTCGGCCTCGGTGAGCTCGGGCGGGCCGCCCTTGACGTACTTCACGAGCAGCTTGACCTCGATGACCGCCAGTACGGCGTAGAGCAGCGTGAAGCCGATCATCGACGTGAGGACCTCACCCTGGGAGACGTGGGGCGAGACGGCGTCACGGGTCCGCAGGACGCCGTAGACCACCCACGGCTGACGTCCCATCTCGGTGAAGATCCAGCCCCAGGAGCTGGCGATCAGCGGGAAGCCCATGGTCCAGAGCGCGAGCATCCAGTACCACTTGGTGAGCTTGGGGCCGAGCTCGCTCCGGAAGAGGACCAGGTGCGGGACCTCGTCCTCCCCGGTCCGCAGACCGGGCGGCAGCAGGAACTTCCTGCGGGTCAGCCACAGCCCCACCGCTCCGACGCCCAGTGAGGCCATACCGAAGCCGATCATCCAGCGGAAGCCCCAGTAGGCGACGGCGATGTTGGGCCGGTAGTCGCCGGGACCGTACTTCTCCTGCTGGGCCGCGTTGACGTCGTTGATGCCCGGCACGAAGGAGGTGAAGTCGTCGTTGGCCAGGAAGGACAGCAGACCGGGGATCTCGATCGCGACCTTGTTGTGGCCCTTGTCGACATCGCCGTACGCGAAGACCGAGAAGGGAGCCGGCGCCTCGCCGTCCCACAGCGCCTCGGCCGCGGCCATCTTCATGGGCTGCTGCTTGTACATCACCTTGCCGAGCAGGTCACCGCTGACGGCCGTACCCAGACCGGCGATGACCATGACGATCAGACCGAGCCGGAGCGAGGTCCTCATGACCGGGACGTGCTTTTTGCGCGCCAGGTGGAAGGCGGCGATGCCGACCATGAAGGCGCCTCCGACGAGGAAGGCCGCCGTGATCGTGTGGAAGAACTGGGTGAGCGCCGTGTTCTGGGTCAGCACGAGCCAGAAGTCGGTGAGCTCGGCCCGGCCGCGCTCCTCGTTGATGCGGTAGCCGACCGGGTGCTGCATCCAGGAGTTGGCCGCGAGGATGAAGTAGGCCGACAGGACGGTGCCGACGGACACCATCCAGATGCAGGCCAGGTGGATCTTCTTGGGCAGCTTGTCCCAGCCGAAGATCCAGAGGCCGATGAAGGTCGACTCGAAGAAGAAGGCGATCAGCGCCTCGAAGGCCAGAGGGGCCCCGAAGACGTCCCCGACGAATCGCGAGTAGTCGGACCAGTTCATGCCGAACTGGAACTCCTGGACGATGCCCGTGACGACACCCATCGCGATATTGATCAAGAAAAGCTTTCCCCAGAACTTCGTGGCCCTGAGGTACTTCTCCTTCTCGGTACGCACCCATGCGGTCTGCAGCCCGGCCGTGAGAGCGGCGAGGGAGATCGTCAGCGGGACGAACAGGAAGTGATAGACGGTGGTTATACCGAACTGCCATCGCGCCAGCGTCTCCGGCGCCAAAGCTAGGTCCACGTCCTCGTCTCCTTCGGGTCGCCGTGGTGACAGCGGCAGCATGTCTGGTGTGTCCCGCTCATAACGGGGCAAGCAGGACACGCTTGTGAACGCGTTCACATTCACAAGCATTATGTCGTATCAGCTTCCAGCCCTCTCAGGCGGGGTCCCCCTAGCCAACACATTCAACAAATTGTTGAATGTGACCCATGCAGATACGAATCTCCTGGCCTGCGGGTCAGCTCACCGCGACCCTCGGCGAGACCCCGACCAGCAAGGCGCTGGCCGAGGCCCTGCCGATCTCCGCCTCGGCCAACACCTGGGGTGACGAGGTCTACTTCGACACCGGCGTCTCCGTGGCCCTCGAACACGACGCCCGGCAGGTCGTCGAGCCCGGCACGGTCGTCTTCTGGACCGAGGGCGACGCCCTCGCACTCCCGTACGGCCCGACGCCCCTCTCGCGTGGGGGC
The DNA here is from genome assembly GCF_042716875.1 of Streptomyces sp. NPDC058646. Classification (NCBI taxonomy): domain Bacteria; kingdom Bacillati; phylum Actinomycetota; class Actinomycetes; order Kitasatosporales; family Streptomycetaceae; genus Streptomyces; species Streptomyces sp. NPDC058646. Next base: position 149,159 of record NZ_JBHXRK010000007.1, read on the forward strand.
GAGAGCCGCCTGGCGAGCCCGTGCAACGTGCTCGGCTCGTTCGACGGCGACCCCCGCCTGCTGTCCACCGTCCGCGACGGCGACCCGATCCGCGTGGAACTGGCCTGAGCCCACGGACCTGGCAGACCGCCCTACAGCTCCTTGAAGAACGCCTCGGCCGTGTGCAGGAACAAGTCGTTCGCCTCGGACTCACCGATCGTGACCCGCAGGCCCTCACCCGCGAAGGGCCGGACCACCACACCGGCCTTCTCGCAGGCCGCCGCGAAGTCGGCCGTCCGCTCCCCCAGCCGCATCCACACGAAGTTCGCCTGCGTGTCCGGGACCGTCCACCCCTGCGCGAGCAGCGTCTCGTGGACACGGTTGCGCTCGCACACCAGCGCACCGACCCGCCCCATCAGCTCGTCCTCGGCGCGCAGCGAGGCGACCGCCGCGTCCTGGGCGAGCTGACTGACGCCGAACGGCACCGCTGTCTTGCGCAGCGCCGCGGCCACCGGCTCGTGCGCCACCGCGAAGCCGACCCGCAGGCCGGCCAGCCCGTACGCCTTGGAGAACGTGCGCAGCACGGCCACGTTCGGCCGGCCGCGGTACAGCTCGATGCCGTCCGGCACGTCCGCGTCACGCACGAACTCGCGGTACGCCTCGTCCAGCACCACCAGGATGTCGGACGGCACCCGGTCCAGGAACCGCTCCAGCTCGGCGCGGCGGACGGCGGTGCCCGTGGGGTTGTTGGGGTTGCAGACGAAGATCAGCCGGGTCCGCTCGGTGATGGCCTCGGCCATCGCGTCCAGGTCGTGCACGTCCCCCTCCGTCAGCGGGACCTGCACGGCGGTCGCACCCGAGATCTGCGTGATGATCGGGTACGCCTCGAAGGAGCGCCAGGCGTAGATGACCTCGTCGCCCGGGCCGGCCGTCGACTGGATCAGCGACTGGGCCACGCCCACCGAGCCGGTGCCGGTGGCGATGTGCTCGACGGGCACCCCGAACCGCTCGGCCAGCTCGTTCACCAGGCCGGTGCAGGCCATGTCCGGGTACCGGTTGAAGTTGCCGGCCGCCGCGACTGCCGTCTCCAGCACCCCGGTCAGCGGCGGGTACGGGTTCTCGTTCGAGGACAGCTTGTAGGCAACGGGTCCGCCCGCGGCAGCGGGCTTGCCGGGCTTGTATGTCGGAATGCCGTCCAGCTCGGCGCGCAGCTTCGGGCTCTTCTCGCTCACCGCAGGTCCTCCTCGACCGTCCCGTACGACGTCGCCGTCGACTCAATACTGCTCACCTTATGAGGATTCCGGCCTCCCGAGAATGGGGGCGCCTGGAATGCGGGGGAGCGCGCGCATATATGCGCGCGCCGGTGGCCTGCGCCGTGGCGCGCATCCCTCGTGCAGGTGAGTTGAGACCACTCCGAGACCTCACCGTTTTGGCATGCTCGTACCCGCCGACAAGGGCCACCATCACCTCGGGAGATCAAATACCTTCATTTCCAAGGTCATTGGGGGTGGCGAACCATGCAGAAACCTGCCTGTCAACGCGTGCATATGCACCCGGACCACCCACCCCACCGAGCCCTACTATCGGCTCGCCATGACAGCAGCAGGGAAACATCAGGTGAGCCGGACCGACACCACCCGGCGGGCAGCCGGCCGACAGGGCCGGGCAGGCATCAGGGACGTCGCCGCCGCGGCAGGCGTCTCCATCACAACCGTCTCCGACGCGCTCAATGGCAAGGGGCGGCTGCCTGACGCCACCCGCCGCCACGTCCGCGAGGTCGCCGACCGGCTGGGCTACCGCCCGTCCGCCGCGGCCCGCACCCTCCGTACCGGCAAGTCGGGTCTCATCGGCCTGACCGTGACGACGTACGGGGATGAACCTTTCACCTTCACCGAATTCGCCTACTTCGCCGAGATGGCCAGGGCCGCCACCTCCGCCGCCCTCGCCCGCGGCTACGCCCTCGTCATCCTCCCCGCCACCTCCCGACACGACGTGTGGTCCAACGTCGCCCTCGACGGCACCGTCGTCATCGACCCCTCCGACCACGATCCCGTCGTCACGGAACTGGTCCGTCAGGGCCTGCCCGTGGTCTCGGACGGCCGCCCGGCAGGCTCCCTGCCGGTCACCGCCTGGGTGGACAACGACCACGAAGCCGCCGTACTGGGCCTGCTCGACCACCTCGCCGCCGCCGGCGCCCGCAGGATCGGGCTGCTGACCGGCACCACCACCGACACCTACACCCGCCTCTCCACCACCGCGTACCTGAACTGGTGCGAGCGGGTCGGCCAGGACCCCGTCTACGAGTCCTACCCCGCCCACGACCCGTGCGCGGGCGCCGTCGCGGCCGACCGGCTGCTCGCCCGCCCCGACCGTCCGGACGCCGTCTACGGCCTCTTCGACCCCAACGGCACCGACCTGCTCGCCGCCGCGCGACGCTATGGCCTGCGCGTCCCCGAGGACCTGCTGCTCGTCTGCTGCAGCGAGTCCACCGTCTACGCCAACACCGAACCGCCCATCACCACCCTTTCGCTCAAGCCCCGCCGCATCGGCACCGCCGTCGTCCAGCTGCTGATCGATGCCATCGAGGGAGTGGACACCGGCCGCCCCGTCGAACAGGTCGTCCCGACCGAGCTGATCATCCGCACCTCCTCACAGCGCAGGCAGCCCCGTACGACCGTCAGCCCGCCCCGCTCGCCGGCCAAGGACTGACCACCACACCGCCCACCAGCCCGACCAAAGGTCCCACTCAAGATTTCTGCAACACCGATATCGGGAGAAAACAGCAGGAAGGATCGGCTCCGCAAAGGATTCACCACCCCTGGTGCGTCACAGAGCGCGAACCGCATTCCTATGATGGGCGCACGACATCACGGACCCTCCGCTTCGGAGGTCAGGAGGGTCCGCAGGTGTACGGCAGCGCGACGGTGGTGGAGGGGTCGATGACTCAGGGGGCCGGTCAGGGACCCGCGATGCGGACGGAGACGCTGCGGGACTTCCGGGTTCCGGTCAGCGGACCCGCCCCGTACGCCGTATCCACCGGGCTTCCCGGCGAGGCGCCCGTGTACGGCGAGTACCCGGCGTACTACGACGAGGGCGCGCGACCCGTACCCCCGCAGCCCCGCTACGCGCCGGAGGCGACCGCGCCCCCGGCGCAGCAGCCCGTCACGGAACCGGTGCGTGCGGCGAGCCAGGACCCCGAGGACAGCGACCCCGAGGGCTACACCCCGACCCAGCGCGACCTGCCCGTCATCGGCCGCGGCGCACTCGGCGGCCCCGGGGACACCGTCCAGGTCCACTACGTCCCCCAGGAGGCGGAGACGGGCGGCCCCGGCCCGCTCTACGTCGTCGGCGACGTCCACGGCTACCTCGACGAGCTGGTCGCCGAACTGCACGCGCAGGGCCTGATCGACGCCGACCGGCGCTGGTCCGCCGGCAATGCCCGGCTCTGGTTCCTCGGCGACTTCACCGACCGCGGCCCCGACGGGATCGGCGTCATCGACCTCGTCATGCGGCTGTCCGCCGAAGCCGCCGCCGCCGGCGGCTACTGCAAGGCCCTCATGGGCAACCACGAGCTGCTGCTGATCGGCGCCAAACGGTTCGGCGACACCCCGGTGGCCTCCGGCGCCGGTACCGCGACCTTCCAGGCCGCATGGCTCCTCAACGGCGGGCAGCGCACCGACATGGAGCGCCTCCAGGACGTACACCTCCAGTGGATGTCCCGCCTGGACGCGGCCGTCCTGGAAGAGGACCACCTGCTGCTGCACTCCGACACGACGGCGTACCTCGATTACGGCGATTCCATCGAGGACGTCAACGACACCATCCACGAGCTGCTCAACCGCAACGACGCCGACATCACCTGGGACCTCTTCCGCAAGTTCACGAAGCGGTTCGCCTTCCGCGACGAGGGCACCGGCCCGCAGGCCGTGCGCGAACTGCTCGGCACCTACGGCGGCAGCCGCGTCGTCCACGGGCACAGCCCCATCCCCTACCTGCTCGGCGAAGTGGGTGCCGAGGACGGCGAGGAGACCCGCGGCCCGGAGGTGGTGGACGGCCCCCACGTGTACGCGGAGGGGCTCGCCATCGCCATGGACGGCGGTGTGACGATGGCGGGCAAACTACTGGTGGTGCAACTTCCGCTGAACGACTGAGGATTACTCACCGTTCTCACGCGGGGCTATTTCCTGAAAGCCCCTGTCACCCTGCGGCGTGTGCGCTCTACCATCGCTCTATCCGTAGCAGGCTCTCCTCCGTTTGTGCCGGCGCCCGGGTCTACGCGGGCATACCGGCTTGTACGGAGCATCGGGGGATGCACATGACCAGCGCTCCGCACCTGCTGACCGAAGACCGGCCCGAGTTCGATCGGCTCCTCGACGAGGCGCTGCGCACCGCACCCGAACGGCCCGAGCTCGCCACCCTCGGCGAACGGCTGAACGCCGAACAACTGCGCACGATGGCCCTGGGGGCCAGTGCGCTGGTGACGGCCGCGGCCGCCGCCGAGTACGACCACTACGTGAAGATCCGCGAAGAGCGGCGCGACGAGATCCTGTCCACGCCGGGGACGGCGGGACACGAGGACGGCGAGCAGGACGGCGGAGCGGGTGTCAGCGCCGTCGTCGCGGTCCTCGCGCCGGTCCTGGCGGGGACCGCCATGCTGATCTTCCTGCTGGTGGGCTACCTCCTGAAGATGGTGGAGCCCGAACCCGCTTTCGCCGAGACCATGCTGACGACCGGTTGGCTGTTCGGTGCACTCACCGCGGCCTCCCTGCTCTTCGCAGCGATCGGGCTGCTGGTGACGGCCATACGCAACAGCTCGACCGAGGTGGCGGCCGACGAGACGGAGGCGGTACCCGACGAGGTCGCCCGTGCCCGGGAGGCCTGGCGGCACGCCCTGCTCGAACGGGGCATCATGCCGTTCCTGAGGGAGGCCCTGGCCGACCCGAGCGCCGGCCCGGGGTATCCGACACCGCGTACGCCGGGGGCCGGGCGCATCCCCGACCTGGGGTACTCACGACCCGACTTCACCAGTCCGGGGACCTCTTCGCAGGGGCACCGGCCCGGCTACTCCCCGCCGGACTTCACGAGCCCGGACTTCGGCGGTCCTGATCGCGAACCCGAGTGAGGGCCGTGTCCCGGGAGCCGGCCTTCCCCGCTACCACGCAGCGCGCAGCCGAGGTTGTTTCACGTGAAACACGCTCCGCGGTTTCACGTGAAACACCGGCTCCCAGGCCGCCGACCCGCCTCTAGCGGGCCGCACGGTCCGCCAGCGGCCGCCGCCGCCGTGCAGCATCGGCGAGAGCGGGCGGCTGCCAGACCCCGTCCGGATGGTAGAGATTGCGTCCCGGCGCGACGATCTGGTCGATCCGGTCGAGGGTCGCGTCGTCCAGGACCAGTCCGGCACCCTTGATCAGCGATTCCAGCTGGTGCATGGTCCGCGGCCCGATGATCACCGAGGTGACGGCGGGGTGCGCCACCGGAAAGGCGACGGCCAGCTCCGGCAGGGTGCAGCCGAGGGAGTCGGCCAGCTCGACGAGCTGCTCCACGGCTTCGAGCTTCGCCACGTTGCCCGGGATCGAGGGGTCGAAGCGGGCAGGCGTCAGCGCCGCCCGGCCCCGGGTCATGTCCACGGGCCCGCCGAGGCGGTACGTGCCGCTGAGGAACCCGGACGCGAGGGGGCTCCAGGTCATCACCCCCATGCCGTACCACTGGGCCACGGGCAGCACGTCGGTCTCGATCCCTCGCGCGAGGATCGAGTACGGGGGCTGTTCGGTGCGGAAGCGGGGCAGCGCCCGCCGCTCGGACACGTGGTGCGCCTCGACGATCTCTTCGGCAGGGAAGGTCGAACAGCCGAAGACCCGGATCTTGCCCGACCGCACCAGATCACCGAGGGCGGAGAGCGTCTCCTCGATGTCCGTGGCGTGGTCCGGCCGGTGCACCTGGTAGAGGTCGATCCATTCGGTGCCGAGCCTCCGCAGGCTCTCTTCGACGGCCCGGGTGATCCACCGCCGCGAGTTCCCGCTGCGGTTGCGGCCCTGGCCCGGCTCCCCCTCGCCCATGTGGAAGTGCACCTTGGTGGCGAGGACGACCCCGTCCCGCCGCCCCTTGAGGGCCTTCCCGACGATCTCCTCGGACTCCCCACGGGAGTAGATGTCGGCGGTGTCCACGAAGTTGATGCCCTGATCGAGAGCGGCGTGGATGATCCGCGCGCACTCCTCGTGGTCCGGGTTGCCCATGGCTCCGAACATCATCGTCCCGAGGCAGTGCGCACTCACCTCGATGCCGGTCCCGCCGAGTATGCGGTATCGCATGATGATGGGGCCGGCTGTAGATCTTGGAGTTCACTCCAGTACATGGCCCGTCAGCGGCCGCTCCCGGCCCCTGACGGGGGCCGGCCCCAGGGCCGGCGACGGACCGGCGCAGGCACGCGCACAGCCCGGAACGCTGGCCTGGGAGCCCCCTCCAGCCCCCAGGACAGCATCCGTGGCCGGTGTCAGTCGGCCAGCGGCAGGTAGACCCGGCTACCGGAGGCCGCGAACTCGGCGGACTTCTCCGCCATGCCCGCCTGGATCTCCTCGGCCTTGAGGTCACCGCCGTGCTCGCGGCGGATGTCCTGCGAGATCTTCATCGAGCAGAACTTCGGACCGCACATGGAGCAGAAGTGCGCGGTCTTGGCCGGCTCCGCGGGCAGCGTCTCGTCGTGGAACTCACGGGCCGTGTCCGGGTCGAGAGCCAGGTTGAACTGGTCCTCCCAGCGGAACTCGAACCGGGCGTCCGACAGGGCGTCGTCCCATTCCTGGGCTCCGGGGTGCCCCTTGGCCAGGTCGGCGGCGTGCGCGGCGATCTTGTACGTGATGACGCCGGTCTTCACATCATCGCGGTTGGGCAGGCCCAGGTGCTCCTTGGGCGTCACGTAGCAGAGCATCGCGGTGCCCCACCAGGCGATCATCGCAGCGCCGATGCCCGAGGTGATGTGGTCGTACGCGGGCGCGACGTCCGTGGTCAGCGGGCCCAGGGTGTAGAACGGCGCCTCCTCGCAGATCTCCTGCTGAAGGTCGATGTTCTCCTTGATCTTGTGCATCGGGACGTGACCCGGGCCCTCGATCATCGTCTGGACGTTGTGCCGCTTGGCGATGGTGTTCAGCTCGCCCAGCGTCTTCAGCTCCGCGAACTGTGCCGCGTCGTTGGCGTCCGCGATGGAGCCGGGGCGCAGGCCGTCGCCCAGCGAGTACGTGACGTCGTACGTCGCGAGGATGTCGCAGAGCTCCTCGAAGTTCGTGTAGAGGAAGTTCTCCTTGTGGTGCGCCAGGCACCACGCGGCCATGATCGAACCACCGCGCGAGACGATGCCGGTCTTGCGGCGGGCGGTCAGGGGCACGTAGGGCAGCAGCACGCCGGCGTGGACCGTCATGTAGTCGACGCCCTGCTCGGCCTGCTCGATGACCGTGTCCTTGTAGATCTCCCAGGTCAGGTCCTCGGCACGGCCGTCGACCTTCTCCAGCGCCTGGTAAAGCGGCACGGTGCCGATCGGGACGGGAGAGTTGCGCAGCACCCACTCGCGGGTGGTGTGGATGTTGCGGCCCGTCGAGAGGTCCATGACCGTGTCGGCGCCCCACTTGGTGGCCCAGGTCATCTTGTCGACCTCCTCCTCGATGGAGGAGGTGACCGCGGAGTTCCCGATGTTGGCGTTGACCTTCACCAGGAAACGCTTACCGATGATCATCGGCTCGATCTCCGGGTGGTTCACGTTCGCCGGAAGTACCGCCCGGCCTGCGGCGATCTCCTCGCGGACGATCTCGGGGGAGACGTTCTCGCGGATCGCGACGTACTCCATCTCCGGGGTGATCTCGCCCCGGCGGGCGTACGCGAGCTGCGTGACAGCGGTGCCTCCACGGCCCCGGCGGGGCTGCCGGGGGCGGCCCGGGAAGACAGCGTCGAGGTTCTTGAGCCCCCCGCGCGGCGAGGTGTGCTTGATGCCGTCGTCCTCGGGGCGCCCGGGGCGGCCCGCGTACTCCTCGGTGTCGCCCCGGGCGATGATCCAGTTTTCGCGCAGCGGAGCGAGGCCCCGGCGCACGTCCGTCTCGATCTGCGGGTCGGTGTACGGCCCGGACGTGTCGTAGAGCGTCACGTCCTTGCCGTTGGTGAGGTGGACCTGACGGACCGGCACCCGGAGGTCGGGGCGGGAGCCCGCCAGGTATCCCTTGTGCCAGCCCGGCTGGCGCTCGGTCCGACCGTCGGTGTCCTGGCTGACGGCAGGCGTGCGTGCGTCCTGAATGGTCATGAGACCTGATCTCCCTACGCCGGCATTACCCGGTAACAGGTTCGGCGGTCGACGCAGCCTCTTCCCGTACGCATCTGTGATCGCGTACGGTGATCAGCGCCCTCTCAGCCCGGTGCTCCGAGCTCCCGCGTTGTGCAAAGGTGCCCCCACGCTAGCGTCATCTGTGGCGTGCTGAACAGTGGGCCCCCTCATCTCTTGCGATGATCTGCCAGTGACGTCCTCGCCGCAGCCCCCCACCGAGCCCAACGAACCCACTGGCTACACGAACCACGCGCACTCCGGTCACGGACACGCTGGCGGCCCTTCGCACGGCCACAGCCACGGCCCGGCGGCGCCCGTCTCGAAGCACCTGCGCAAGGTCATCGCGGCCGTACTGATCCCCTTCGCCACCGCCGTCTTCATCGGCATGGTGGTGCTCTGGCCGGGCGGCGCCCCCGCCCACGAGCGCTCCGGCGTCGGCTTCGACCGCCAGACCCAGCAGGGAAAGGTCGTCTCGCTCGAGGAGGTCGACTGCAAGTCGGTGAACGCCGCGCAGGCACCCCCCGCCGGAGACACGTCCGCCTCCCCGGGCCGGGAGGCCCAGGCCGCGCAGACGACCGAGTGCAAGAAGGCCACCGTCGAGGTCGGCTCGGGTCCGGACAAGGGCCGCACCTTCGTCGAAATCGTCCAGCCGGGCGCACCACGGCAGTTGGAGGACGGCCAGGAGGTGGTGGTCGCCTTCGCGCCGGATGCACCCCGCGATCTCCAGTACTCCGTGATCGACGTGAACCGCAAACTCCCGATGACCTTGCTGGCGGCCATCTTCGCCGTCTCCGTCGTCCTCGTCGGGCGGCTGCGCGGGCTGTTCGCGCTCATCGCGCTCGTCATCAGTTTCGGAGTGCTGACCCTCTTCATCCTCCCTGCCATCCTGCAGGGGTCGAACCCGCTGGTCGTGGCGGTCGTGGGGGCCAGCGCGATCATGCTGATCGCGCTGTACATGTGCCACGGACTGACCGCCAGAACCTCGGTGGCCGTTCTCGGCACGCTCGTCTCACTGCTGCTGATCGGCCTGCTCGGTTCGCTGTTCATCGACTGGGCGTTCCTCAGCGGCAACACCGACGACAACACGGGATTGATCCACGGTCTCTACCCGAACATCGACATGAGTGGTTTGCTGCTCGCAGGTGTGATCATCGGATCGCTGGGCGTACTCGACGACGTGACGGTGACCCAGACCTCGGCGGTCTGGGAACTTCACCACGCCGACCCGTCGATGGGTCCACGAGCCCTGTACCGCGCTGCCATCCGCATCGGCCGGGACCACATCGCATCGGTGGTCAACACCCTGGTCCTCGCCTACGCGGGAGCCGCCCTGCCCCTCCTCCTGCTGTTCTCGATCGCGAACAGCAGCATGGGTTCGGTCGCCAACAGCGAGCTGGTCGCGGAGGAGATCGTACGGACGCTCGTGGGCTCGATCGGACTCGTCGCATCGGTCCCCGTGACCACGGCGCTCGCCGCGCTGGTGGTCTCCGCCGACCGGCCCGGCGCGCCGGGCGCCGCCCCGGCGTCGGGGGCGGGGCGGGGCAGCCGGGGCCGGGGCCGGCGGCGCAAGCGCTGAAGGAGGCGGTGCGGGTCGGGGACGGGTCCCCTTCGACCGGTACCGCTCAGCCGGCGTTCTGCTCGTTCTGACGGGACTCCGCGAGGATCTTGCCGAGCGCCTCGTCGAGGTTCTCCTCGAAGTCACCCAGGGTGCGCTCCTGTCCGAGCGGAACGATTCGGTCGGTGCGGTCGAGGAACGCGACGAGCGGAGCCGCACCCGCCCGGAACAAGGCCCGGTCACCACCGACCTGGAGCCGGATGTGGATGTCGGACAGCTCCTCCGGGTGCGTGGGGGCGATGTGCACGTCCCCGTCCCCGCACGGCTTGTTGATGCCGTCGAGGAGGAGTTCCCGCCCGAACGCCCACGTCACGGGGGCATCTCCGGGGAGGTGGAAGGTCAGGCGCACCGCGTAGGGATCACGGGCGTCGTACCGGAGTTCCACCGGAATCCGGAACGAGAGCTCCTCGGAAACGAGGAAGCTCATCATGACCTCTGCCTGTACCGACTCGCGCATTGCCTACCCCGCTGTAGTGGAAGTGGCCAGGAATGGTCCCCGAAGCCTTCTTGACAAGAGTGGTGGAAGCGCTCGGAGATCACAAGGAGTGAGTTTTCAGATACTGATAGAGAACGAAAGGGTACTCAACAGCGCGCCTACTTCACTCCGCAGTCGCTCCACTACGGAGTGCAATCTGTTCTCTTGGTGCAAGGGGAGAGAAATCGCCATAGTTGCGGCGGTATCGCCGGCGGTGATCGGGATGGCGGCGCAGACCGTCCCCAAGGAGTACTCCTGACGCTCCGTAACCGGCTGCATCCGGCCGAGGGAGCCGATCCGCTCCTCCAGGGACCGCAGGTCCGCAACGGTGTACGGGGTGACTGCCTGGACGGGGTAGCGGTCGTAGTGGTCCTTCCGGGTCTCCTCGTCGAGCTGGCCGAGCAGGCACTGTCCGATGGCGTGCGCATGGCCGGTCTGACGGAAGTCGGCCCACTCCTGGCAGGCCGGGCTGCCGGGGGTGTCCGAGACGCCCACGACCTCGATCTCACCCTCGCGGTAGACCGCGAAGTAGACGGGGGCCCCGACCGCGTCGCGGAAGTGCGCGAGGGAGTCGAGGATCATGCTGCGACGTTTCTGCTGGAGTCCCGCACCGGCGAGGCGCCCGGCCGCGTCGCCCAGTACGAAGACACCGCTCTCCCGGCGCAGATATCCCTCGTGCGTCAGCGTGCGCAGCAGGTGGTAGGCGGTGGGGAGCGGGAGCCCGGCTTCGCGCGCCAGTTGTTTCGCCGGGGCTCCCTCGCTGTGGGAGCCGACCGCTTCGAGCAGCCTCAGCGCCCGCTGCACCGAACCGATCAGTGTCGGCACACCGGCGTTGTGAACCGGAGACAAAGCTCACCCCCAGGCGTGGCGGCAGGCCTCGGAGTGGCCCGCCCTGCGGGGGCCGCCCCCGCGTATGCCGCGGCTCCTGGGGGTCGTGCTCGGCTGTTGCTCTTACATGACCGCAGGTCAGTGCGGTCTCACCGACATCCGGTGCCCAGGGGACCGGCACAGATTGCCACTCTATCTGCCGGTTCCCGGGGTATAGGCCGTTTCGGGTGCCACGTTCCCTCACCTGGCTCAATCGCCGCCGGCTCCGGGGTGCGGGCGTCCTACCACTCGCGGGACGAGGCCTTCGAGGAGCTGCCGCTGAACTTCTTGACGACGAAGATCAGACCACCGACGAGGCCGACGAAGAGGAGCAGCTTGAACACGAGCGAGACGAGGGCGCCGAGGATGCTGGTGATCACACCGCCGAAGACGAACAGCGCCAGCAGCGGGACGGCGACCCACTTGACCCACCAGGGCATGCCCGCGAAAACCTGTCGGATGCCGTCCATGTCCTCAACCTCTTCCTCGTCAGTGACTTCCTGCTCCCGATGCTAGGAGCCCACCGCATCGAACGGGGCGCCGCGAGCCCCCGGAGTCCCCTGATCCGACCCTTAGGGGGATCAGGGGAAAGACCCTCAGCAGGCGGCGCCCCTCACCCCTCCGGCGGGGAGAAGACCACCATGACCCTCAAGTCCTCGGCGATGTGGTGGAACTTGTGCGGAACCCCGGCCGGGACGTAGACCACGCTGCCGCGTGCCACCGTCGTGGTCTCCTCCCCGACCGTGATCGCAGCCCGCCCGCTCACGACGAAGTAGACCTCGTCCTGACGGTGCGGCTGCTGCGGATCGGTCTGTCCGGCGTCGAGCGCGTACAGCCCGACTGACATGTTCCGCTCGCGGACGAACTGCAGATACGCGCCGTCGTTGGCGACCCGCTCCGCTTCGAGTTCGTCCAGCCGGAAGGCCTTCATCGTCGTTGTGCCCCTTGTGCTCGGTCGTGGTGCGGCATCCGCTGATCTGCTGATGTCCCACCGGGATCTTCTCTGCCACGATCAGACACATGACGAATTTCGTAGTCAAGACGTTCGCCAACGCCGCGGCCCTCGCCGTTGCCATCTGGCTGCTCTCCGGCATCACCCTCGACGACGGCAGCAGCCTCGGCAGCCGTACGCTCACCCTGATTCTGGTCGCACTGGTCTTCGGCCTGGTCAACTTCCTCGTCAAGCCCGTGGTGAAGCTGCTCTCGCTGCCGCTCTTCGTCCTCACGCTCGGCCTGTTCACCCTCGTCGTGAACGCCCTGATGCTGCTCCTGACTTCCTGGCTGGCCGAGCAGTTCGACCTCAGCTTCCACGTCGACGGCTTCTGGACCGCGGTCCTCGGCGGTTTGATCATCTCTCTCGTCTCCTGGGCCGTGAACCTGGCCCTGCCCGACAAGAACTGAACGGGTCGCCCATGTACCGCGTGTGCTTCGTCTGCACCGGCAACATATGCCGCTCGCCGATGGCCGAGTCCGTCTTCCGCGCCCACGTCTCCGAAGCCGGGCTGGACGGCCAGGTCGAGGTGGACAGCGCCGGCACCGGTGGCTGGCACGAGGGGGACGGAGCCGACCCGCGCACCGTCTCCGTACTGGAGGGCGCCGGCTACGCCCAGGACCACCGGGCCCGGCAGTTCCGGCCCTCCTGGTTCGCCCGCCTCGACCTCGTCATAGCACTCGACGCCGGGCACCTGCGGGACCTGCGGGCGCTCGCACCCACCCCTGAAGACGCCGCCAAGGTCCGCCTGCTGCGGTCCTACGACCCTGCCGCCGACCACGCGTCGGCCGACGTACCGGATCCCTACTACGGGTCGCTCGACGGGTTCGAGGAGTGCCTGGAACTGGTCGAGGCCGCAAGTCCCGGCCTGCTGGACGCCGTACGCGAGGCCATGAAGGAGCACACCGCGTGAACGACTTGGACAACGCAGCCACCGGCCCGGCGGCCGAGGCGGAGCCGCTCGGCGACGGCACCCGGGCCGTACGCGCCGGGCTGCCCGAACCCGTCAAGAACGAGCCGCCCCTGCCCGGGCCGGTCTTCGCCGCCCACTTCCACCTCCCCGGCGACGTCGAAGGCCCGTACACCTACGGCCGCGACACCAACCCCACCTGGACCCTGCTGGAGCGGGCCATCGGCGAACTGGAGGCCCCCGGCCAGGAGGTGCAGACGATCGTCTTCGCCTCCGGCATGGCCGCCGTCTCTGCCGTCCTCCTCTCCCAGGCGCGCACCGGTGACACCGTCGTCCTGCCCGACGACGGGTACCAGGCACTGCCGCTGGTGCGCGAGCAGCTGGAGGCCTACGGGATCCGGGTGCGCACCGCTCCGACCGGCGACGACGCCCAGCTCGCGGTCCTCGGAGGCGCCCGGCTGCTGTGGATCGAAACGCCCTCCAACCCGGGGCTCGACGTGTGCGACGTACGCCGCCTCGTGGAGGCCGCACGCGCGGGCGGGACGCTGGTCGCCGTGGACAACACCCTCGCCACCCCGCTCGGGCAGCGGCCCCTGGAACTCGGCGCGGACTTCTCCGTCGCCAGCGGCACCAAGGGCCTGACGGGCCACGGCGACCTGCTGCTGGGATACGTCGTCTGCCGTAGCCCAGAGCTCGCCGCCAGGGTCCGGCAGTGGCGCAAGGTCGTCGGGGCGATCCCCGGCCCGATGGAGGTTTGGCTCGCCCACCGTTCGCTGGCGACCATCCAGCTCCGTGCCCAGCGCCAGTGGACCAACGCCCTGGCCGTCGCAGAAGCCCTCGCCGACCGCACGGACGTGACCGGCCTGCGCTACCCCGGCCTGCCGGCGGACCCGTCCCACAAGACGGCGGCCCGTCAGATGCGGGGCTTCGGATCGGTGGTCTCCTTCACCCTCGCCGACCGTGCGCACGCGGAACGGTTCATGGCCGCCCTCCGCCTCGTCGAGGACGCCACGAGTTTCGGTGGCGTCCGGTCCACCGCGGAGCGGCGCGGACGATGGGGCGGCGACGCCGTGGCGGAGGGATTCATCCGGTTCTCCGCAGGTGCCGAGGACACCGAGGACCTCGTCTCCGACGTCCTGAGGGCCCTCGACTCCGCAGGTGGCAAGGGCTGACGGGACCACGGAAGGGCGGTCCGAACCTCCCCCCTCATGGCTCGGACCGCCCCGGGTTCCGCGCGCGAAGAACCACGTCCACAAGGCTAGTTGACCCTGTGTCAGAGTCCAATCACGGTAAAGACAGGGGCCTATCGGCATATTTATAGTTGAAGGCCCCCACCGAGAGGTGCCGCTATGGACCTGGCTCTGCTGCGCACCTTCGTCGCCGTGCACCGGGCCGGCTCGTTCACCCGGGCGGCCACGCTCCTCGGGCTCTCCCAGCCCGCCGTCACGTCCCAGATCCGCACCCTCGAACGTCAGCTGGGACGCCCCCTCTTCCACCGCCGGGCCCGCGGCGTCACGCCCACCGCAGTCGGCGACGAGCTCGCCCACAAGGCCGCCCCGCACCTGGACGCGCTGCTGCGGATCACCGAAGCCGAACGGGAGAACGCCGGTGCGTTACGCACCCTGCGCGTCGCCGGGCCCCCCGAGTTCCTCTGCCTGCGCGTCCTCCCCGCGCTCGCGCCCCTCGTCGGGGAGGGGCACACCCTGCGGACCTCCCTGCAGGCCGGCGCCGAGGAGGCCCTCGACGGGCTGGCCTCGGGCCACTACGACCTCGTGGTCACCACCGCCCGCCCCCGCGGCGGGCTCTTCACCGCCGCCACCCTCTGCGACGAGGAGCACGTGCTGGTCGCCGCCCCGTACTGGGCCGCCCTCGTCGACCCGGACCGACTGCGGGACAAGGGGCCGTCCGCCCTCGACGGCATCCCGCTCGTCGAGGTCCACGAGACCCTGCCGCTCGTCATCCGGTACTGGGCCGCGGTGTTCGACACCCGGCCCGACACCAGGCCCGCCGCCGCCACCGTGGTCGTACCCGACCTGAGGGCCGTACTGGAATGCGTCCGGGCCGGCGCCGGAATCGCCGTGCTGCCCCGCTACCTGTGCAGGTCCGCCCTCGACAGCGGCCGGATCGTCGCCCTACTGGAGCCCCCGGTCCCCCCGTTGCGCACGTGGTTCCTCGTGGTCCGGACCGGCAGCCTCGCTCTCGCGCACCTCGCCCGGGCCCACGACCGGCTGCTGCGAGCCGCCGCGCACTGGTGAGCCCCACTCTTTCCAGGCCGTGGCGCGTTTCAGAAGGGGAGCCGTGGGCCACTCTTCTCCCATGACCGAACGTCCCGTGGTCAAACGCACCGCCCGCGCGATCCTGCTCGACGGTGACGACCTGATCCTCATCAAACGCACCAAGCCCGGCGTCGATCCCTACTGGCTCACCCCCGGAGGCGGAGTGGAGTCCTCGGACGCCACCGTCGTCGACGCCCTCCACCGGGAGGTCCACGAAGAACTCGGCGCGAAGATCACCGATGTGGTGCCCTGCTTCGTCGACACCGTCGAGCACATCGCCGACGGGGGAGTGACCGGCGTGAAGGTGCAGCACTTCTTCGTCTGTCACCTCGAATCGATGGACCCCAGCCAACGGCACGGCCCCGAGATCGACCACCCCGAGGGCGAGTACGAGATCGTCCGCGTGCCCTTCAGCCGGGTCGGAATCGCCGCCGTGCACCTCGTCCCGCTGTCCCTGCGGCACTACCTCGACGGCAACATCGAGGGCGTGCGCGCCATGCACGCCTCCGATCTGGGCTGACCGCCCGAGCGCCGCGTACCTGCGACGACCAGACGCGACTGGGACCGGCGGGGGACCGGCGGTCTCAGCCCGCGACGCCCGCCAGCTCTTCCACGGCGTCGTACCGGATGCGGTCACCGGGGATCCCGATCCGCTTGAGTTCGTCCACTCCGCTGCGGATCATCGCAGCCGGGCCCGAGATGAAGGCGTCGTACGTACTCCACGGGCCGTGCTCCCCGACGGCCTGGGGCAGCTGCCCGGACAGCCAGTCACCGACCACCGGACGCACCGACAGCCACGGGTGCGAGCGCTGGAGCCCCAGCAGCGTGTCCTTGTCGTAGAGGTCGTCGTCCCGGCGTGCCCCGAAGAACACCTCCACCGGCCGCCGCTCCCCGTGCTCCGCCACGTCCTCGATCAGTGCCTTGATCGGGGCGATGCCGGTGCCGCCCCCCAGGCACAGCATCCCGTTGTCCGTGGTGTGGTCCACCACCATCGAGCCGGCCGGCGGTCCGAGGCGCAGCACGTCCCCCGGCCGGGCGTGGCGCACCAGCGCATTGGAGACCCATCCTGCGGGGACGGCCTTGACGTGGAAGGACAGCAGACCGTCGGCTCGGGGCGCCGATGCGAAGGAGTAGTGCCGCCACACCCGGGGCCACCACGGCGTCTCCAGGGTCGTGTACTGACCCGCCAGGAAGGCGTAGGGCTGGTCGGGACGGACCGTCAGAACGGCGATGTCGGGCGTGCGCAGATCGTGGGAGACCACCTCCGCGTGCCACCACGCCGGGGCCTTCACCTCGTCCTCGGCCGCGGCGTCGATCATGATCTGTGAGATCGCGGTGTACGCCCGTACCCAGGCGGCCTCCGCCTCCGGACCCCAGGTGCCCTCCGCGTATCGCGCCAGCGCGCCGATCAGGGCCTCGCCCACCGCCGGATAATGACCCGGCTGGGTGCCGTACTTCCGGTGACCGGTGCCCAGCCGGCGCAGGTAGGGGGTGAGTACGGCCGGATCGTCGATGTGGTCGGCCGCGGTCAGAAGCGCCTTCAGCAGCCGGTCGCGCTGCGCGTCCATCGCGGCGGGGAACAAGCCCCGCAGCTCCGGGTGTCGCATGAACACCAGGGCGTAGAAGTACGAGGTCACCTTGTCGGCGACGGGTGCGATCTCCGCGAGGGTCCGGCGGATGAGCACGGCGTCCGGGGAGGGCTCGGCCACACCGCCCTCGGCGGGTATCCGGGCCGTTCCCCGTCTGGCCGATCTGTTGGGGGGAGCGTCCATGCGGTGCCTCGCTTCGAGCATCTCGGTCGGTCTGCACGCGCCACGGCCTCAGAATCCGTGGTTCCGGGCTTCACAGCGTGCCAGCCGGTCCAGGGCTCTGTGGCGAAACGCGGGAAATCGGCGTTTCGAGCCCACTTTCCTCTTAAGATGCCCCAATTCTCGGGCGTGCCACCCCCGCGAGCTGGTAGGCCTCGCGCAGATCCCGACCCTGGTAGACATGCGTGGCGCGCTCCGTCAGAACGGGCCGGGCGTTGACCGCCACAGAGACCGGGACCGCTTCGAAGAGCACCACGTCCGTCGCCGAATCCCCGTAGGCGACGCAGTCGCTGCGGCTCACCCCGTACCGCGCGCACAGCCGATCGGCCACCGTGACCTTGGCCGCGGGGGTGAGGATCCCCGCCTCCTCCACGGGGCGGGTGAACGGGACTGCGGGGAAGACCGAGCCGTGCGCGGCGTGGGCGCCCCACTCGAGCAGCAGCTCCACGAAGAACGACGGCGACAACGAGATCACCGCGCAGTACTCCCCGCGCTCCCTGATCTCCTGCCAGACCTCGCGGATTCCCGTCAGCCACGGGGATCCGTCGAACGCCGCCCTGACGTGTGCCGGTGTCAGCTCCGCCCACAGCGCGTGCGCGGCCACCGAGAACTGGTGCGGTCCGATCTCCCGAGCACTGAAGGCTCGTTCCAGTTCGGCGATCTCCGCGCTCAGGCCGAGCTGGCGGGAGATCTCGACCGGCGCCGCTGAGCCGTACATCAGCGTCCCGTCGAGGTCGAAGAGGTGCAGGCGGGTCATAAGCGTCGAGGCTAGTCCGTCAGTCTGCCGAAGCACGGCATGTTTCACGTGAAACATCCGCCGGTTTCACGTGAAACAGCTGCCCGCCTCGGTCCCGCCGCGGTTGGTTTCACGTGAAACATCCACCCCCCAAATCCCCTGGACGCCCTCCAGTTCGTGATCCAGTCTGATCCGGTGACACCACCACATCTCACTGCGCTGCCCATCCGTCGACTGACCACGGAAGACCTCCGCCGGTGCGCCGACCTCGCGGAGGACCGCGGTTGGCACCGCGAGGAACACAAATGGGGCCTGCTCCTGTCCGGGGGGAGCGGCTACGGCGTCGATGCCCCTGACGGACAGGGACTCGCCGCAGCCTGTGTCGTCACCCAGTACGGCCTGACGCCCGCCGGACCGGAACTCGCCGCCATCGGGATGGTCCTCGTGGCCGGGCGCTACGCCCGTCAGGGCCTGGGCCGCCACCTGATGACCCACATCTGCGACCACGTCCTCAAGGGCATTCCGCTCACCCTGCACGCCACCCCTTACGGGCGCCCCCTCTACGAGCAGCTCGGTTTCACCACCGCCGGTGGCGCCGAGATGCTCAAGGGAAACTTCCGCCCCGGTCCCGCTGCCTCCGGCACCGTCTCCGGCACCGTCCGGCCGGCCACCGCCGAGGACCTCCCGCGGATCGTCCGCCTCGACACCGAGGTGTTCGGTACCGATCGGACCCACATGCTCACGCGACTCCCTGCCTTCTCGGACCGGCTGCTCGTCACCGAGGACGCCGAGGGCGATCTCACCGGCTATGCCGCCCTCTGGCCGAACATGGAGACCCATGTCGTCGGCCCGCTGATCGCCCGCGACACCGCCGGTGCCCAGGCACTCGTCACCGCCCTCGCCGTCGGCACCGACCGGCCGCTGCGCACCGATGTCGACGTCCGCCACGAAGAGCTCATCACCTGGCTCAAGGACCGGGGCCTCGGCTCCGTGGCCTTCAATTCCGTCATGACCCGCGACATCCCGGACCTGCCCGGAGACTGGACCCGGCGGTGGGCCCCGCTCACCGTGGCCGCGGGCTGAGAAAGGCGAACCCCCCTCCGTGAACGACACCGCTGAAGTGGCCATCCGGCCCGCCACCGCCGAGGATCTGCCCGCCGTCGTCGCCATGCTGGCCGACGATCCGCTGGGTGCTGCCCGGGAGTCTCCCGACGACCTGACCCCGTACCGCGCCGCCTTCAAGCGCCTGGCCGACGACCCGAACCAGCACCTGGTCGTCGCCGTACGGGCGGATCGGGTCGTGGGCACCCTCCAGCTCACGATCGTCCCGGGGCTCTCCCGCAAGGGCTCCACACGTTCCATCATCGAAGGGGTGCGCGTCCACGCCGACGAGCGCGGCAACGGACTCGGCACCCGGTTCATCGAATGGGCGATCGAACAGTCCCGGCTGGAGAACTGCCAGCTCGTCCAGCTCACCTCGGACGGGACCCGGACCGACGCCCACCGCTTCTACGAGCGGCTCGGCTTCACCGCCTCCCACGTCGGTTTCAAGCTGCACCTCTGATCCACCGTGTGTGCGGGCCGGGCCACGGTAGGGGTGGCCCGGCCTACGATCGGAAAATGAGCCCCAGCCTTCCCCTGATCACCACCGCCGAGCGCCGCAACCGGCTCGGCAGGCGGCACCGCCTGGCTGCCTCGGCCCGCGCCGCCACGGTCGGTGAGGCAGCCGAGTCCGTCGTCGCCCTGCACGCCACCGACGCCGCGACCGTCTTCCTCTCCGCCCGCGCCCGGCTCTCCGGGGGCGGGCCGGCCGCGATCGAGCAGGCGCTCTACGAGGACGTCAGCCTCGTCCGGCTGCTCAGCATGCGCAACACGCTCTTCGCGGTCTCCGCCGAACTCGCCCCCTACGTCGACTCCTCCACCGCACGGGGCATCGCAGCCAAGGAACGCCGCACCCTGCTCAAGCACCTCGACGAGGACGGCCAGGGTCTCGACGCCGACTGGCTGGCCGGGGCCGAGGTCGCCGCTCTCGACGCCCTGGACGCACACGGCCCGTGCACCGGCAGCCAGTTGTCGTCAGCCGTGCCCGCCCTGCGCCAGAAGATCACCATCGGCCGGGGCAAGAAGTACGAGACGGAGACCGGTGTCGCCACTCGCGTCATCCGCCTCCTCGCGGCCGACGGGCGCATCCGCCGGGACCGTCCACGCGGATCATGGACGTCCAGCCAGTTCCACTGGGTCCACACCACATCCTGGCCCGTCCTTCCCGCCGCCGAAGCCCGCGCGGAGATCGCCCGGCGCTGGCTCCAGGCCTACGGGCCGGCCACCGAGACGGACCTGAAGTGGTGGACCGGCTGGAGCCTCACCGACGCCCGCAAGGCCCTTGCCGCTGTGGGTCCCGACGAGGTCCGCCTCGAGGACGGCAGCACCGCCCTGGTCAGCCCCGGCGACACCGGGTCCGAACCGGCTCCGGAACCCTGGGCCGCGCTGCTGCCCGGCCTTGACCCCAGCGGCATGGGCTGGTCCGACCGCGGCTTCCACCTCGATCCCGCCCATCGGCCCGCCCTGTTCGACTACGCCGGCAACATCGGCCCCACCGTGTGGTGGAACGGGGAGATCGTCGGCGGCTGGGCCCAGCGTCCCGACGGAGAGATCGTCTGGCGACTGCTGGGAAGCCCCGGACGCGCCGCCGAGCAGGCCGTCTCCGCCGAGGCCGCCCGGCTGGCCGACTGGGTGGGCAACGCCCGCGTCACCCCGCGTTTCCGCACCCCGCTGGAGCGCGAACTCGTCGCCTGAGCGTGCGGCAACGGGGTTCAGCCGATGCCGCGCCAGCCCTGCGGGTCGACCCCGCCGGGCACCGGGGCCTGGGCATCGTACGGCTCCCGAGTGAAGACGAACGAGGCCAGATCCAGGTGGCTCACGGTGCCGTCCGAGCGGCGTACCGCGCGCAGGGTCTCCCCCGCGTAGTAGCCCGACAGGCCGGTCCAACTGCCGTCCGCCTCCACCCGGAAGCGTGCGGTACGTCCGGCGCCGCCCACCGGCCCCAGCTCCAGCGTCCCGTCCGCGCTCAGCCGCACCACATGGGCCGATGTACCCCAGTACCAAGGGCCGCACAGCTCCAGCGCCACCGGGTCCGCCTCGCGGAACGGCCGCCACGGCTCCGGGAACCTCGGCTCCGCATCCGCCACGAGGGCCACCAGGTCCGCAGCCACCCCCGTGGGCGGCAGGCCGGAGGTGCAGTTGGCCAGCACCACGGCCGCCACGTCGTCGGACTCGCTCACCCACAGCCCTGCGACGAAGCCCGGCAGTGAACCGCTGTGCCCGGCGAGCCTGCGGCCGCCGTGGGCCATCAGCTGCATGCCCAGCCCGTAGCCCAGTTCGGCGAGACCCGGTTCCGGCGGTGAGGACGACGTACGCATCTCCCGTACGGTCCGCGCGCTCAGCACCCGCTCGTCGCCGCGCAGCAGGAAGTCCGCGAAGCGCCCCAGGTCGCGGGCCGTGGACCACAGCTGGCCGGCGGGAGCCATCAGCCCGAGGTCCTCCAGGGGCTCGGGCATCATCACGTCCGCCCAGGGGTGCACCGCCCAGCCGCCCGCGTGCGGCGCCTGCGGCTGTCCGCTCGTCCGGTCCAGGCCCAGGGGCTCCAGCACCTCGGAACGCAGCACCTCTTCCCACGGCTTGCCGCGTACCTGCTCGACGAGCGAACCCAGCAGTGTGTACCCCGGGTTGGAGTAGTGGTGCCTGCTTCCCGGGGCGTGCCGGAAGGGCTGCTCACCCAGGACGTCAGCGAGGCCGGGCCGCAGTTCGCCGGGGGTCCGCTCCCACCAGGCGCCAGGGGTCTCGGCCGCCAGGCCGCCGGTGTGGGACAGCAGCTGGGCGATCGTCACCCGGCCGGCGGAGGTCCCGGGCAGGTGCTTCTCCAGCGGATCCGCGAGCTCGATCAGCCCCTCGTCACGCAGCCGCATCACCAGAACGGCGGTGAAGGTCTTGCTGATCGAGCCGATGCGGTACTGCACGTCCCCGTCCGGACCGTGCCCGGCGACGGAGGTCCGGGAGCCTTCCCAGACCAGCTCCCCGCCCCGCACGACGGCCGCCACCACCGACGGCGCACGACCTTCGCTCTGGGCGACCGCGATCCGGTGCCTCAGCGCACGTCGGGTGGCGGGGAGCAGTTCCAGGTCTTCAGAGAGCGCATCCATGATCGGATGCTACGTGTTGGCCATGTCCACGAACCGCGAGTAGTGGCCCTGGAAGGCCACGGTGATCGTGGCCGTCGGGCCGTTTCGGTGCTTGGCCACGATCAGGTCCGCCTCGCCAGCGCGGGGGGACTCCTTCTCGTAGGCGTCCTCGCGGTGCAGCAGGATCACCATGTCGGCGTCCTGCTCGATCGAGCCCGATTCACGCAGGTCGGAGACCATCGGCTTCTTGTCGGTGCGCTGCTCGGGACCACGGTTCAGCTGGGAGAGCGCGATCACGGGGACCTCGAGCTCCTTGGCGAGCAGCTTGAGGTTTCGGGACATGTCCGAAACCTCCTGCTGCCGGCTCTCGGGACGGCGTGAGCCACCCGACTGCATGAGCTGGAGGTAGTCGATGACGACGAGCGAGAGGTCGTTGCGCTGCTTGAGCCGGCGGCACTTGGCGCGGATCTCCATCATCGACAGGTTCGGGGAGTCGTCGATGTAGAGCGGGGCGGCCGACACGTCGGGCATCCGGCGGGCGAGCCGGGTCCAGTCGTCGTCCGTCATCGTGCCGGACCGCATGTGGTGCAGCGCCACCCGGGCCTCCGCCGAGAGCAGGCGCATCGCGATCTCATTGCGTCCCATTTCGAGGGAGAAGATCACGCTCGGCAGGTTGCTCTTGATGGAACAGGCCCGGGCGAAGTCCAGCGCGAGCGTGGACTTGCCCATGGCGGGACGGGCGGCGATGACGATCATCTGGCCCGGATGCAGGCCGTTGGTCAACGAGTCGAGGTCCGTGAAGCCGGTGGGGACACCGGACATCTGGCCGCTGCGCGAGCCGATCGCCTCGATCTCGTCGAGGGCGCCCTCCATGATGTCGCCGAGCGGCAGGTAGTCCTCGGAGGTCCGCTGCTCGGTGACGGCGTAGATCTCGGCCTGGGCGCTGTTGACGATCTCATCGACGTCGCCGTCCGCCGCGTAGCCCATCTGCGTGATCTTCGTGCCCGCGGCGACCAGGCGGCGCAGGACGGCCCTCTCGTGGACGATCTCCGCGTAGTACTCGGCGTTCGCGGCCGTCGGGACGGACTGCACGAGCGTGTGCAGGTACGAGGCCCCGCCGACCTTGCTGATCTCACCGCGCCGGGTCAGTTCGGCGCCGACGGTGATGGGGTCGGCCGGCTCGCCCTTGGCGTACAGGTCGAGGATGGCCTGGTAGATCGTCTCGTGCGACGGCCGGTAGAAGTCGTGCCCCTTGAGGACCTCGACCACGTCGGCGATAGCGTCCTTCGAGAGCAGCATGCCGCCGAGCACCGACTGCTCGGCATCGAGGTCCTGTGGGGGCACGCGCTCGAAGCCGCCGCCACCACCGTCCCAGGAGCCGCCCTCGCGGCCGCGGTCGTGCTGTTCGTCCCCGCGGCCGCGGCCTTCGCTGTTGCGGCGCGTACGGGCGGGCAGACGGTCACCTGGACCGCTGTCGGCCCAGGGGTCGTCCATGGGCTCGGGCATGCTCACCGGGCCGCCTCCTCCCGTCCGCTGCGCGGACCTCGCCGTGCGACTCTTCGTACGACACGGCTCTGACATTTGGGGCACCCGAATCGGCTGTCGACGAGTCGGGCAACGCACCACGGTAGGGCCGCGAGCGGCGTCAGCCAATCTTGTTATCCACAGGCTGTGTGGATGAGATGTGGACGACGGCGCCAATGCTGTGGGTAACTCGCCGGAAGCTGTGTACGGACCGGGGGACGGCGCTGTGGACAAAATCACCCGGCCGCCCCTCACACCCCTCCTGAGCTGCGGTTTCAACGCCCGTCGCCAGTGAGGGAGAAAAATCTTGGCCACTGTCTCAAGATCGCCCCCAACGGGTGGGAAAGAACGTCCAAGTCAGCGCCTTGGTAAGGATCCAAAGGCCCTTGTGTCTATTACCTGTGGAAGATTAGATTGAGCACATGACACAGGCCCCCCCAGCACCGAAGGCTGCGCCGAGACGGCACGACCGGGAGATCTTCGCACTCGCCGTTCCCGCCTTCGGCGCTCTCGTCGCCGAACCCCTCTTCGTGATGGCCGACAGCGCCATCGTGGGGCACCTCGGCACACCTCAGCTGGCCGGCCTGGGCATCGCCGCCGCTCTGCTCACCACCGCTGTGAGCGTCTTCGTCTTCCTCGCCTACGCGACCACTGCGGCCGTCTCACGACGGGTCGGAGCCGGCGACCTCCAGGCGGCGATCAGGCAGGGCATGGACGGCATATGGCTCGCCCTGCTGCTCGGTACAGCCGTCATCGCCGTGGTCCTGCCCGCGGCTCCCTGGCTGGTCTCCCTCTTCGGCGCCTCCGACACCGTCGCCCCCTACGCGATCACCTACCTGCGGATCTCCTCCTTCGGCATCCCGGCGATGCTGATGGTCCTGGCCGCCACCGGCGTCATCAGGGGTCTCCAGGACACCCGCACCCCGCTGTACGTCGCCGTCGGCGGCTTCGCCCTCAATGCGGCCCTCAACGCCGCCCTGGTCTACGGAGCGGATCTCGGCATCGCGGGTTCCGCCTGGGGCACGGTCATCGCCCAGTACGCCATGGCCTTGGCCTACCTCGTCGTCGTCGTACGGGGTGCCAGGCGGCACGGCGCCTCCCTGCGCCCCGATGCGGCGGGGATCCGGGCCTGCGCCCAGGCCGGCGCACCGCTGCTGGTCCGCACGCTCTCCCTCCGCGCCGTCCTGATGATCGCCACCGCCGTGGCCGCCAGGCTCGGCGACGCGGACATCGCCGCGCACCAGATCCTGCTCTCCCTGTGGAGCCTGCTCGCCTTCGCCCTGGACGCGATCGCGATCGCCGGTCAGGCGATCATCGGCCGCTATCTGGGTGCGGGTGACACCGACGGGGCGAAGGCCGTCTGCCGCCGCATGGTGCAGTGGGGCATCATCTCGGGCATCGTGCTCGGCCTGCTGGTCGTACTGGCCCGTCCCGTGTTCATCCCCCTGTTCACCAGCGATCCGGCGGTGGAGGACGCCCTCTTGCCCGCCTTGCTCGTGGTGGCCCTCTCCCAGCCCGTCTCCGGCATCGTCTTCGTGCTCGACGGGGTCCTGATGGGGGCGGGCGACGGCCGGTACCTGGCCTGGGCCATGCTGCTGACGCTCGCCGTCTTCGTCCCGGCCGCGCTGCTCGTACCGGCTCTGGGAGGCGGCCTGACGACCCTCTGGTGGGCCATGACGCTGATGATGCTGGTCCGTATGGTCACCCTCCAGCTGCGGGCCCGCTCGGGCCGGTGGCTGGTCGCCGGAGCGACGCGCTGACGCCCTGCGCTCCCTGGATGTTTCACGTGAAACATGCAGGGGCGCGGCCGGTGTTTCACGTGAAACACCGGCCGCGTCCGGCAACGACGAAGGGCCGCACCCCAGCGGGGTGCGGCCCTTCGAAGGCAGCCCTTAGGCGGCGACGACCTCGATGCCCACGTTCGCGGCCACGTCGGCGTGCAGACGCACGGAGACCTGGTACGAACCGAGGGTCTTGATCGGGGAGCCGAGCTCGACGCGGCGCTTGTCGACCTTCGGGCCGCCCGAGGACTCGATCGCCGTGGCGATGTCGGCCGGGGTCACGGAACCGAAGAGACGACCGGCGTCACCCGCGCGGGTGGCCAGACGAACCTTCACGCCCTCGAGCTTGGCCTTGACCTCGTTGGCCTGCTCGATGGTCGCGATCTCGTGGATCTTGCGGGCGCGGCGGATCTGCGCCACGTCCTTCTCGCCACCCTTGGTCCAGCGGATCGCGAAACCACGCGGGACCAGGTAGTTGCGAGCGTAACCGTCCTTGACGTCGACGACCTCGCCGGCGGCACCGAGGCCAGAAACCTCGTGGGTCAGGATGATCTTCATTAGTCGGTCACCCTTTCCTTATCGCGCGGTGGACGTGTAGGGCAGCAGCGCCATCTCACGGCTGTTCTTGACGGCCGTGGCGACGTCACGCTGGTGCTGCGTGCAGTTGCCGGTAACGCGGCGGGCACGGATCTTGCCGCGGTCGGAAATGAACTTCCGCAGCATGTTCGTGTCCTTGTAGTCCACGTACGCGGTCTTGTCCTTGCAGAACGCGCAGACCTTCTTCTTAGGCTTGCGCACAGGCGGCTTCGCCATTGTGTCTCTCCTGTGTGATCAAGAAGTGGGGATGCGAGCTGCCCTAGAAGGGCGGCTCGTCCGAGTAGCCACCACCGGAGCCGCCGGAGCTTCCGCCCCAGCCGCCCCCGTTGCCGCCCTGCTGCTGGCCACCGGCCGGCGCGCTGGACGCCCACGGGTCGTCGGAGGGAGCTCCGCCGCCCTGAGGGGCACCGCCGCTGGGGGCTCCGCCCCAGTTGCCGCCGCCGCCCTGCTGCTGACCGCCGCCGCCGTATCCACCCTGGCCACCGCGACCGCTGGTCTTGGTGACCTTGGCCGTGGCGCTCTTCAGGCTGGGGCCGACTTCCTCGACGTCCAGCTCGTAGACCGTGCGCTTGACACCCTCACGGTCCTCGTACGACCGCTGCTTCAGCCGGCCCTGCACGATGACGCGCATGCCCCGCTGAAGGGACTCGGCGACGTTCTCCGCCGCCTGACGCCAGACCGAGCAGGTCAGGAACAGGCCTTCGCCGTCCTTCCACTCATTGGTCTGCTTGTCGAAGATGCGGGGAGTGGACGCGACACGGAACTTCGCGACCGCCGCACCCGAGGGGGTGAAGCGCAGCTCGGGGTCGTCGACGAGATTGCCGACGACCGTGATGACGGTCTCGCCTGCCATGGATGAACCTCTCGGCGGGGATTGCTGCTGGGCTGCTGTGCTACTCGGTCCCGATTACCGCTGAACCGAAGTTCAGTGGGTCTCGGGGCGAAGGACCTTGGTCCGGAGAACCGACTCGTTCAGGTTCATCTGTCGGTCAAGCTCCTTGACGACCGCAGGCTCGGCCTGGAGGTCGATGACCGAGTAGATGCCCTCGGGCTTCTTCTTGATCTCGTAAGCGAGACGACGACGGCCCCAGGTGTCGACCTTCTCGACCTTTCCGTTGCCCTCACGGACGACGGAGAGGAAGTTCTCGATCAGCGGGGAGACAGCGCGCTCCTCGAGATCGGGGTCGAGGATGACCATCACTTCGTAGTGACGCATGTGGAACCCACCTCCTTTGGACTCAGCGGCCACGGTCGTTCCGTGGCAGGAGGGTCGTGATGCGTACGCACGGCGTCTGAGAACAGACACCGCGCAGACCGTACAGACTACCCCGCCGACTCCTTCCGGTTGAAATCCGACGGGAGGAGGCCACAATCTGTATCCATCGGGTGTGCTCGGTGCTATGCCCCCGGCCCCTCCGGAGGCGGCCCCGCTGCACCGCTCTGCTTCAGCCAGGAGGTGCCTTCCGATGGCACAGGCAATGCGACCGCAGTCCTCCATCTCCCTCTTCGCGACGGACGGCAAGTCCCACCCCCTGCAGGACACGCTGCTGGCGATCACCGTCGTCCTCGGTGCCGTGGCGTTCATCACGGCGTTCTGGCACCACCTGCACCTGCTGAGCTCGTGGGCCGGGCTGATCGGGATCCTGACCGGGGCCTACGGACAGTTCATATCCGTCACGACACGCGAGCGCTTCGCGCTGATCATCGGCCTTGGCGCCTCTGCCTTCGGTTTCTTGCTGGGCATGGCGCACGGCGGCCTCTTCGGCGGCTGGCTGGGCTGACCGGGCACCTCCGCGACGGGGCGCCGGCCGCACGTCGGCCCGGCCTCCGGCCTGTCCCCCAGATGGGTGGCGCCCCTGTCGCAGTAGGCTTCGCGCCATAGCCAGCGAAGCCGCCGGAGGAGACGCCCCGCATGAGCCTGTCCCTGAGGACCATCAGCCGAGAGCAGCATCTGGGATACCTCCAGAGCCTGCCCTCGGCGAGCCACTGCCAGGTCCCGGCGTGGGCCGACGTCAAGAACGAGTGGCGGTCGGAGAACCTCGGTTGGTTCGACGGCTCCGGCGAACTCGTCGGCGCCGCCCTCGTGTTGTACCGGCAACTGCCCAAGGTCAAGCGGTACCTCGCCTACCTTCCCGAGGGCCCGGTCATCAACTGGTACGCCCCGAATCTGGAGGAATGGCTCCAGCCGATGCTGGCGCACCTCAAGCAGCAGGGCGCCTTCACGGTGAAGATGGGCCCGCCCGTCGTCATCCGCCGCTGGAACTCCACCGCCATCAAGGCCGGGATCCAGGACCCGGACGTCAAGCGGCTGCGCGACGTGGAGGCCTCGGTCATCGAGCCCCGCGCGTTCGAGGTCTCCGACAAGCTGCGCCGCATGGGCTGGCAGCAGGCCGAGGACGGCGGAGCCGGCTTCGGTGACGTCCAGCCCCGTTACGTCTTCCAGGTGCCGCTGGCCAACCGCTCGCTGGACGACGTCCTCAAGGGCTTCAACCAGCTGTGGCGCCGCAACATCAAGAAGGCCGAGAAGGCCGGCGTCGAGGTCGTCCAGGGCGGCTACGAGGACCTGCCCACCTGGCAGCACCTCTACGAGATCACGGCCGAGCGCGACAAGTTCCGCCCGCGCCCGCTCAGCTACTTCCAGCGCCAGTGGACGGCCCTCAACTCCGAGGACCCCAACCGGATGCGCCTCTACATCGCGAAGCACGAGGGGGAGCCGCTGGCCGCCGCCACGATGCTCACCGTCGGCCAGCACGTCTGGTACTCGTACGGGGCCTCCGCCAACCACAAGCGCGAGGTGCGGCCCTCCAACGCGATGCAGTGGCGCATGCTGCGCGACTCCTACGCCCTCGGGGCCAGCGTCTACGACCTGCGCGGCATCTCTGACACCCTGGACGAGAACGATCACCTGTTCGGCCTGATCCAGTTCAAGGTCGGCACGGGCGGCGAGGCCGTGGAGTACGTCGGCGAGTGGGACTTCCCACTGAACAAGGTGCTGCACAAGGCGCTCGACATCTACATGTCCCGGCGCTGACCCCACCCCTCACCCACCCACCCACACACCGCTGCACCACGCAGCTCTTCAGGAGAGGTTCCGGACGGGCATGGCGCTCACGCTCTACGTCGACACCGCGCGCTGGCGTGCGCACCAGAAGCAGATCCAGGACCAGTTCCCCGGGCTGATCCCGGTCTGCAAGGGCAACGGCTACGGCTTCGGCCACGAGCGGCTGTGCGAGGAGGTGACCCGTATGGGCGCCGACATCCTGGCCGTGGGAACGACCTACGAGGCCGCCAGCATCAAGGACTGGTTCGGCGGCGACCTGCTCGTCCTCACCCCGTTCCGGCGGGGCGAGGAGCCGGTTCCGCTCCCCGACCGGGTCATCCGCTCGGTGGCGTCGCTGGACGGGGTGCGCGGCCTGGTCGGCGCCCGGGTTGTCATCGAGTGCATGAGCTCGATGCGCCGCCACGGCATCTCCGAGCAGGACCTCGGCCAGCTGCACACGGCGATCGAGGACGTCCGGCTGGAGGGCTTCGCCCTGCACCTGCCCCTGGACCGCCCGGACGGCTCGGACGCCGTCGAGGAGGTCATCGGCTGGATGGACCGGCTGCGCGCAGCCCGGCTGCCGCTGCACACCATGTTCGTCAGCCACCTGCGGGCCGAGGAGCTGGCGCGGCTTCAGCAGCAGTTCCCGCAGACCCGGTTCCGGGCCCGCATCGGTACCCGCCTGTGGCTCGGCGACCACGAGGCGACCCAGTACCGCGGTGCGGTCCTGGACGTCACGCGCGTCGCCAAGGGCGACCGGTTCGGCTACCGCCAGCAGAAGGCCGCCTCCGACGGCTGGCTGGTCGTGGTGGCCGGCGGCACCTCCCACGGGGTGGGCCTGGAGGCTCCCAAGGCCCTCCACGGTGTGATGCCGCGGGCCAAGGGTGTCGCCCGCGCGGGCCTGGCCACGGTCAACCGGAACCTGTCGCCCTTCGTCTGGGCGGGCAAGCAGCGCTGGTTCGCCGAGCCGCCGCACATGCAGGTGTCGATCCTGTTCGTCCCTTCGGACGCGACCGAGCCGAAGGTGGGCGACGAGCTGGTGGCGCACCTGCGCCACACGACCACGCAGTTCGACCGGGTGCTCGACGCCTGAGCCGGACCGGGCCGCACGGCCCGGCCGCCCGGGCGTGGCACGGTCAGTCCCTGGATCCCGTGCCCCAGTCGACCAGCTGTCCCTCCGAGGGCGCCGCGGTACGCGGCGCCCTCGCCGCGTCCGACAGCACGAACACGTCCTCGGCCCCGTCCAGGACCCCGCCGGAGGGGTCGTCCGAGCCGTCCCGGCGTACGACGTCCCGTTCGGGCAGCAGGACGTCCCGGACGATGACCGCGCACAGGTAGAGCGTGCACAGCAGGTGGGCGGCGATCGCCAGCTGGTAGCCCTCCACCGGCAGCCCCTGGTGCTTGTCCCCGCTGGTCGTGTAGGCGAGGTAGAACCAGATCCCGAGAAAGTACACGACCTCGCCCGCCTGCCAGATCAGGAAGTCGCGCCAGCGCGGGCGGGCCAGCGCGGCGAGCGGGATGAGCCACAGCACGTACTGCGGCGAGTAGACCTTGTTCGCCAGGATGAACACGGCGACGACCAGGAAGGCCAGCTGCGCGAACCGGGGCCTGCGGGGCGCGGTCAGCGCCAGCAGCCCGATGGCTCCGCACAGCAGGAGCGTCAGCCCGGTGGCGTAGGTGTTGGCACCGTCGAGGGGGTTGCCGGAGCGCTGGGAGATCAGCAGCCACACCGACCCGAAGTCGATGGGCCGCTCCTGGCTGAAGGTGTAGAACTTCGTCCAGCCCTCCCAGGCGCCGATCATGACGGGCAGGTTCACCAGGAGCCAGGCACCGGCCGTGCCGAGGGTCGCGGCCCCGAAGGCGCGCCACTTCCCGGCCCGCCAGCACAGCACGAACAGGGCGCCGAGCAGCAGGACGGGATAGAGCTTGGCCGCGGTGGCCAGGCCGATGAGGACACCGAACAGCAGCGGCCTGCCGCGGGACCACATGAGCATCCCGGCCGCGGTCAGGGCGATGGCCAGCAGGTCCCAGTTGATCGTCGCGGTGAGTGCGAAGGCCGGCGCGAGGGCGAAGAGCAGGGCGTCCCAGGGCCGGCGGCGGTGGGTGCGGGCGACGCACACGGCGATGACCGCGGCGCAGATCATCAGCATGCCCGCGTTGACCATCCAGTACATCTGCTCGCGGTGCTGGATGGACCCGGTGCTCGGGGTCACCCAGGAAGCGACCTCCATGAACAGGCCGGTGAGCACCGGATACTCCAGGTACTCCATGTCACCGGGGAGCCGGTCGAAGTAGGGCGTCAGATTGTCGGCGAAGCCGCGTACGGCGTACAGGTGCGGGATGTCGGAGTAGCAGGCGTGGGTGTACTGCGAGCCCGCACCCCGGAACCACGCCCAGTCGTAACAGGGCAGCTTCTGCACCATGCCGAGTACGAACATGCCGAGGGCGACGAGGACCACGACGCGGACCGGGCCCAGCCAGTGGCTGCCGAGCCGGGCGTAGCGGCCCAGGGGGCCGCCGATGAGTTCACTGCCCGCTGCGGCGACCTCGTCCTGCTGGGTGGGCAGTACGGGGCGGTCCTCGTGCACCTTGGTCATGCGCTCATCCTGCCGTACCGGCCCCGGCACGGGGGAAGCCCGTCGCACGAGGTGCGACGGGCTTCCTCAGCTCGCTGGACGGGCCGGTCAGTCGTCCGGGATCCCGGTGGGCCATCCGGTGCTGCCCCCCGGGCGGCCCGGTCTGCCCGAGCTGGACGGGGAGGGCGATCCGCTGGGTCCGCCGTCGGTACCGGCCGCGACCCCGCCGTTGTCGGACCCCCCGTTGTTGGTACCGCCGGTGTTCCCGGACGTGTTCCCGGACGTGGTGCCGGACGTGGTCTCCGGGTCGCAGTACAGCTGCCACGGCTTGCAGGAGGGCTTCCCGCCCTTGGAGGGGCTGGGGGAGACGGTCGGCGGGGAGCTCGACGGGGACGGCGACGGGGAGGCGGACGGGGACGGGACCGCCGACGGGGTCGGCGAGGGCGCGCCCACGGAGTCCGCGATGACGCCCAGGGGCTCGGCCTCCGGGAAGGGCTTGACCGGGGTGCCCTTGAGCGCCTCGCGCATGTACTCGGTCCAGATCACGGCAGGGATGTCACCACCGTGGATGGAGTCGGTACCGCCCACGCCGTTCATGGACATCAGCTTCTTGTCCGCCGAGTTGGGGTCGGTCCGGAAGAGCGCGACGGAGGTCGACAGTTCCGGGGTGTAGCCGACGAACCACGCCGACTTGTTCTCGTCGGTGGTGCCGGTCTTGCCCGCGGCGGGCCGGCCCAACGCCTTGGCCTTCTTGCCCGTGCCGTTCTGGATGACGTTCTCCAGGACCTTGGTCACGTTGTCCGCCACGGCGCTGTCCATGGCCCGCTGGTCCTTCGGGGGCTCGAAGCCGGACAGCAGCTCGCCGTCCTTCTCGACGCTGATCACGGAGTACGGCTCGCGGTGCGTGCCGGAGGCGGCGAAGGTGGCGTACGAGTCGGCCATCCGGATGGCGCTGGGGGTCGAGGTGCCCAGGGCGAACGAGGCGTCGTCGCCCACGCCCATCGACTCCTTGAGGATGCCGGTGGATTTGGCCACGTCGCGGACCTTGCTGTGGCCGACGTCGAAGACGAGCTGGGCGAACGGCACGTTGATGGACTTCTCCATCGCCTCGTTGAGGGTCACGTAGCCGAAGGGGGTGGAGCTCTCGTTCTTCTGCTTGAACGGCTTGCCCGAATTGTCCAGCAGCGGCTTGCCCGCGCGGTTCTTGATCACGGTGAGGTCGTCGGCCATGTACTTGCTGTCGACCGCGAGACCCTCACCGTTCGTGTTCTGGGTCCCGTACTGCATCGCCGCCGCCAGCACGTACGGCTTCCAGGTCGAGCCGACCGGGACACCGCTGGTGTTGGCGTTGTTGCTGAAGTACTTCTTGTCCATGCCGGGACCGCCGTACAGGGCGACGATCGCACCGGTCTTCACGTCGACGGAGGCGGCGCCGAATTGCACGAAGGTGTCGAGGTCGGGGCGCTTCTTCTCGTCGAGGAAGTTGTTGCGGGTGTCTTCGACGGCCTTGACCAGGGCGTCCACCTTCGGCTTCTGGAAGGTGGTCTTGATCCGGTAGCCGCCCAGGGCCATCTGCTCGACGGTGATGTTCTTGGTCTTCATCACGTACTGCTTGGCCGTCTCGACCATGTAGCCGATCTGGCCGGACATGGCACGGGCCTGCTCGGACTCGACGCGCGCGGGGAACTCCGTGTACGTGGCCCGCTCGGCCTTGTCCATCCGGCCGACCTCGACCTCGCGGTCCAGGACCCAGGCCCAGCGCTTCCTGGCCCGGTCCTCGTTGGCGGCGGGGGTGGCCGCGGCACCGATGCCGCCGTCCGGGTTGTAGAGGTTGGGGCCCTTGAGGACCGCGGCGAGGAAGGCGCTCTCGGACGGGTTGAGGTCCTGGCAGTCCTTGCCGAAGTAGGCGCGGGCCGCCGCCTGGATCCCGTAGGCGTCCCGGCCGAAGTACGCGGTGTTGAGGTAGCCCGCGAGGACCGTGTCCTTCTCCTCGGAGATGCCCAGGTTGATCGAGATGAAGAGCTCGGTGACCTTGCGCTTGAGCGTCTGCTCGGAGCCGAGGTAATTGTTCTTCACGTATTGCTGCGTGATCGTCGAGCCGCCCTGGGTGGAGCCGCCCTTGGCCATGTTCCACACGGCCCGGGCGATGCCCATGGGGTCGACGCCCTTGTCCGTCTCGAAGGACTCGTTCTCCGCGGCGATCACCGCGTCCCTCATCGACCGGGGGATCTTGTCGATGGGCACGATCTGGCGGTTCATCGAACCGCCCGTCGCGACCATCTGGCTGCCGTCCTCCCAGTAGAAGACGTTGTTCTGGGCCTGCGCCGCCAGGTTCGGGTTGGGTTTGTTGACCATGGCGATGCCGATGCCCGCACCCGCGATGACGACCGCGAAGAAGCCCAGGGCCGTGCCCGAGACGAACTTCCAGGACGGGACGAAGCGCTTCCAGCCGTCCCTGTCGGACCGCGGGTAGTTGATGAACCGGCTGTCCGGGCGACCGCCCGGGCCGGTGCCACGGCCCTTCCCGGCCGCGCCGCGTCCGCGGCCTGCGGAACCTCGCTGTGCGGCTCGCCGGGCGTCCGCGCGACTGCCCGGGGCAGGCTGGTCTGCGTAGGGCCCGGCGGGTGACGCCGTGGGGACGTCACGTCCGGGGCCGGCGCCCCTGCCGGGGCGCTGCTGGGCGGCCCGGCGGGCCGAAGCACGTCCGCCACCTTGGGGCTGCGGCGGTTTGCGGCGGTGCTCGCTCATCGAACGACTACTCCTCGGGCAGGCGAGTGGCCTGGAAGCGGCAGGTGAGTTCCGGTTCCCCCGGTGTCCTGGCGACACAGACTACGCACGCTCAAAACCCGAACAGTGCCGAAGTTCACCCCAAATCAGGCAACTTGCCTCGTGCGAATTGGTGATGTGACGCCGGTCACCACCCCGCCCCTTGTTGTTGAAGGCAGCCCGTTCTATCGTCTGGATGTATCGAGTCGATACATCAGCTCGGTATAAAGACTCAGGCTCGGAGGAGGCAGGCGGGTGAGCAGGCGCTCAGGCATCCTCGAATTCGCCGTCCTCGGCCTGCTCCGCGAATCCCCCATGCACGGCTATGAGCTGCGCAAGCGGCTCAACACCTCGCTGGGGGTGTTCAGGGCCTTCAGCTACGGAACGCTCTATCCCTGCCTCAAGACGCTGGTCGCCAACGGCTGGCTGATCGAGGAACCGGGCAGCGCTCCGGAAGACGCCCTCGCCGCTTCACTCGCAGGGCGGCGCGCAAAGATCGTCTACCGGTTGACGGCCGCGGGTAAGGAGCACTTCGAAGAGCTCCTCTCCCACACGGGCCCCGACACCTGGGAGGACGAGTCCTTCGCCGCCCGCTTCGCCTTCTTCGGCCAGACCGAAAGAGACGTGCGCATGCGGGTTCTGGAGGGCCGCCGTAGCCGGCTCGAGGAGCGTCTGGAGAAGATGCGCGCCTCACTCGCCCGTACGCGGGAGCGCCTCGACGACTACACGCTCGAGCTGCAGCGGCACGGCATGGAGTCCGTAGAGCGCGAAGTGCGCTGGCTGAACGAGCTCATCGAGAGTGAGCGGGCGGGACGGGATCGGAGACGATCCGGTCCGCCCGACGAAACTGCAAAGTGAGGCCTGCATCTTGCATGCCTCGTCCGAGAACAAACAGGGAGCAACCGGAATGGGTTCGGTTCGCGTAGCCATCGTAGGCGTGGGCAACTGCGCCGCCTCGCTGGTGCAGGGCGTCGAGTACTACAAGGACGCCGACCCGGCGGCCAAGGTCCCCGGTCTGATGCACGTCCAGTTCGGCGACTACCACGTGCGTGACATCGAGTTCGTCGCCGCGTTCGACGTCGACGCGAAGAAGGTCGGCCTCGACCTTTCGGACGCCATCGGCGCCAGCGAGAACAACACCATCAAGATCTGCGACGTCCCGAACACCGGCGTGACCGTCCAGCGCGGCCACACCCTGGACGGCCTGGGCAAGTACTACCGTCTGACGATCGAGGAGTCCGCCGAGGCTCCCGTCGACGTGGTGCAGGTCCTCAAGGACCGTCAGGTCGACGTCCTGATCTGCTACCTGCCCGTCGGCTCCGAGGACGCGGCGAAGTTCTACGCCCAGTGCGCCATCGACGCCAAGGTCGCCTTCGTCAACGCCCTCCCGGTCTTCATCGCCGGCACCAAGGAGTGGGCCGACAAGTTCACCGAGGCCGGTGTCCCGATCGTCGGCGACGACATCAAGTCGCAGGTCGGCGCCACCATCACGCACCGCGTGATGGCGAAGCTGTTCGAAGACCGCGGTGTCCGTCTTGAGCGCACCATGCAGCTCAACGTCGGCGGCAACATGGACTTCAAGAACATGCTCGAGCGTGACCGCCTCGAGTCGAAGAAGATCTCCAAGACGCAGGCCGTCACCTCGCAGATCCCCGACCGCGAGCTCGGCGAGAAGAACGTCCACATCGGCCCGTCCGACTACGTCGCGTGGCTCGACGACCGCAAGTGGGCCTACGTCCGCCTTGAGGGCCGTGCCTTCGGCGACGTCCCGCTGAACCTCGAGTACAAGCTCGAGGTGTGGGACTCCCCGAACTCCGCCGGTGTCATCATCGACGCCCTGCGCGCTGCGAAGATCGCCAAGGACCGCGGGATCGGCGGCCCGATCCTGTCGGCGTCCAGCTACTTCATGAAGTCCCCGCCGGTGCAGTACTTCGACGACGAGGCCCTGGTTAACGTCGAGAAGTTCATCAAGGGCGAGGTCGAGCGCTAGTCGAACGCTGGTCGGATCCCGGGGGCCGTAACGCCCCCTGGACTTCGGCTGTTCTTCCGCGGAGGGTCCCCGGGCATATTGCCCGGGGACCCTCCGCGTATGTGACCCTTGCCCTCATGCCTGTCGTACGTGATCTGCGCGTACTCCTGCGCCTCAGGGACTTCCGCAACCTGCTCGCCGTACGGCTGCTCTCCCAGGCCGCGGACGGGGTCTACCAGGTCGCGCTCGCCACCTACGTCGTGTTCTCCCCCGAGAAACAGACCTCACCCGCGGCCATCGCCTCGGCCATGGCCGTACTGCTGCTGCCCTACTCTGCGGTCGGCCCCTTCGCCGGGGTGCTGCTCGACCGCTGGCGCCGCCGCCAGGTCTTCCTCTACGGCAATCTGCTCCGTGCCCTCCTCGCCTGCGTCACCGGCATGCTGATCGTCGCGGACGTCCCGGACTGGCTGTTCTACGCCTCCGCCCTGTCGGTGACCGCCGTCAACCGCTTCGTCCTCGCCGGGCTCGCCGCCTCGCTGCCCCATGTCGTCCGCCCCGGACAGCTGGTCACCGCCAACGCGCTGTCCCCCACCGCCGGCACCCTGGCCGCCGTCGCCGGCGGGGGGCTGGCCTTCCTCGTCCGGCTGCTGGCTTCCGACTCCGATGCCGTCGTGATCCTGCTGGGCGCCGGGCTCTACCTGTGCGGGGCTCTCGCCTCCCTGCGCCTGGCCATCGACCTCCTCGGGCCGGACCACCCGGTGGGCCGGGTCCACCCCTCGGTGGCCGAGGGCATCATGCTCACCGTCCGGGGCATGGCCGAGGGCTTGCGGCACCTGGCCGAACGGCGCGAGGCCGCCCGGGCGCTCACCGCCATGACCATGATGAGGTTCTGCTACGGGGCCCTGTTCGTCATGCTTCTCATGCTCTGCCGCTACGCCTGGTCGGACAACGAGGCCGACGGGCTGGGCCTGCTGGGCCTCGCGGTCGGCGTCTCAGGGGCGGGATTCTTCGCGGCCGCAGTCATCACACCCTGGCTGGTGGGCCGGCTCGGCACCCTCGGCGCCATCACTCTCTGCGCGGCCGGCGCCGCCGTCCTGGTGCCGGCACTCGGGCTGTTCTTCGCGCCCGGGCCCATGCTGGCCGCCACATTCGTCCTCGGTCTGGCCACCCAGGGCGCCAAGATCTCCACCGACACCGTCGTGCAGTCGCGGGTGGACGACGATTTCCGCGGCCGGGTCTTCTCCGTCTACGACGTGCTCTTCAACGTGGCGTTCGTCGGCGCGGCCGCGGTGGCCTCGCTCATGCTCCCCGCCGACGGTCAATCCGTGACCCTCGTCCTGTGCGTGGCCACCCTCTATGCCGCGACGGCTGCGCTGCTGAGCCGGCACGGGCAACGTTTCACGTGAAACATCGCCGGGCCGACGCCACCGCGTCGATGTTTCACGTGAAACATCGACGCGGACCGCTGCGCGTCAGGCCTGTGCGGCCCACCACTCCTTGAGGGCGACGACCGCCGCATCGTGGTCCATCGGGCCGTTCTCCAGCCGCAGGTCCAGGAGGAAGGCGTACGCCTTGCCGATCACCGGGCCGGGACCGACGTCCAGGACCCGCATGATCTCGTTTCCGTCCAGGTCCGGCCGGATCGAGTCCAGCTCCTCCTGCTCCTGCAGCTGCGCAATCCGTTCCTCCAGCCCGTCGTAGGTCCTGGAGAGGGCGTTGGCCTTGCGCTTGTTGCGCGTGGTGCAGTCCGAGCGGGTCAGCTTGTGCAGGCGCTCCAGCAGCGGGCCGGCGTCGCGGACATAGCGCCGCACCGCGGAATCGGTCCACTCCCCGTCTCCGTAGCCGTGGAAGCGCAGGTGCAGCTCCACGAGCCGGGACACGTCCTTGACCATGTCGTTGGAGTACTTCAGCGCGGTCATGCGTTTCTTGGTCATCTTCGCGCCCACCACTTCGTGGTGGTGGAAGGAGACCCGTCCGTCGCTCTCGAACCGGCGGGTGCGGGGCTTGCCGATGTCGTGCAGCAGGGCGGCGAGCCGCAGCACCAGGTCCGGGCCGTCCTCCTCCAGCGCGATCGCCTGCTCCAGGACGATCAGCGAGTGGTCGTAGACGTCCTTGTGCCGGTGGTGCTCGTCACTCTCCAGCCGCAGGGCGGGCAGCTCGGGCAGCACCCGGTCGGCCAGTCCGCTGTCGACGAGCAGGCCGAGGCCCTTGCGCGGGCCGGGCGAGAGGAGCAGCTTGTTCAGCTCACCCTGCACCCGCTCCGCCGAGACGATCTCGATCCGGTCGGACATCGCCTTCATGGCGGCCACGACCTCGGGGGAGACCTCGAAGTCCAGCTGCGCCGCGAACCGCGCCGCCCGCAGCATGCGCAGCGGATCGTCGGAGAACGAGTCCTCCGGGGTCCCCGGGGTACGCAGCACGCCCGCGGCAAGGTCGTCCAGACCGCCGTGCGGGTCGATGAACTCCTGCTCCGGCAGGGCCAGCGCCATGGCGTTGACCGTGAAGTCACGGCGGACGAGGTCTTCCTCGATCGAGTCGCCGTAGGAGACCTCCGGCTTGCGCGAGGTGCGGTCGTACGCCTCCGACCGGTACGTGGTCACCTCGATCTGGAAGCTGCGGTGGGCGCCCGCGACACGGGCGCTCTTCTGCGCGCCGACGGTGCCGAAGGCGATGCCGACGTCCCACACCGAGTCGGCCCACGGCCGGACGATCTTCAGGACGTCCTCGGGGCGGGCATCGGTCGTGAAGTCGAGGTCGTTGCCGAGGCGCCCGAGCAGCGCGTCGCGGACGGACCCGCCGACCAGGGCGA
Source organism: Streptomyces sp. NPDC058646 (assembly GCF_042716875.1). Classification (NCBI taxonomy): domain Bacteria; kingdom Bacillati; phylum Actinomycetota; class Actinomycetes; order Kitasatosporales; family Streptomycetaceae; genus Streptomyces; species Streptomyces sp. NPDC058646. The sequence continues at coordinate 188,355 of NZ_JBHXRK010000007.1, forward strand.
GGCGGAAGCCCGCCTCCTGGAATCGGCGGCCGAGCTCGTCGGCGACAGGCGCGACCGTCAGCAGTTCACTCACTGCGCGGCGCTGCACCTGACTCAGGGCACTGGGGTGGTCTTCGTTGGCGTTCGGCACAACTGAAAAGGGTACGTGCCCGGCCCGGCGGGGGCGCCCCTGTTTCCGGCGACCCCGGCAGACCCCGGAGCCGGTGAGCAGCCGATCATGTGGAGCAAGGCGCGGCACTCGCGCCCGGCGGGTCTCGTTACCATGCGTGGACGCACAGACGGAGACCACCGACACTTCGAGGGACGGGCTAGCGCGTGGCCGAGGCGGCAGAGAACCAGGGGGCGGCGCCCGTCCCTGTCCGACGCCGATGGCTGCGGCGGGCGGTGGTCCTGCTCGCCGGGACGCCGGTGCTCGCCGCCCTGGTCTACTCACCGGCCCCCAGGGCCCAGGCCGCCGAGGCGGCCGGCGCCGTGGACGTCCAGCTGGACTCCATGGCCCCCGCGGCGCCGGTGAAGGGCGACACCCTCACCATCTCCGGCACGGTGGTCAACAACAGCCGGGAGACGATCACCGACGCCCACGTGGGCCTGCGGGTGGGGCCCGCTCTGGCGGACCGCGCCTCCATCGACGAGGCGGCGGAACGCAACGGTTTCCGTGCCGGCACCGACCCGAGCGAGATCGACTCGGCCCATGCCGTGAAGATCGCCTCGCTGCCTTCGAAGGTGAGCCAGGACTTCACGCTCACCGTCCCGGTGAACAAGCTGGAGCTGGACAAGGACGGCGTCTATCAGCTCGGCGTCTCCGTGTCCGGGGTGACCGACAGCCGCCCGTCGGAGCAGGTCCTCGGGATCAAGAGGACCTTCCTGCCCTGGCAGCCGGACGCCGCAGCCAAGAAGTCCCAGCTCACCTACGTGTGGCCGCTGATCTCCCGCACCCGTGTGACCGCGGAGACCGGCTCCGACGAGCTGCAGACCCCGGTCTTCCTCGACGACTCCCTCGCCGAGGAGCTGAGGCCGGAGGGCCGTCTGGGCCAGATGGTCGCGCTCGGCAAGGAGCTGCCTATCACTTGGGTCATCGACCCCGACCTGCTCTTCACCGTCGACGCCATGACGAAGGGGTACCGGGTCCGCACACCCGACGGGAAGACGGTCCAGGGCAAGAACAAGGCCCTCGCCGAACAGTGGCTGAGCTCACTCGAGGGGGCGGTCCAGGGCAAGAAGGTCGTCGCGCTGCCCTTCGCCGACCCCGACCTCGCCTCGCTCGCCCACCACGGCAAGGACGTCTCGGGCACCCTGGGCCAGCTGCGGCCCGCCACCGACAAGGCCAAGCAGGCCGTCGAGACGGTCCTGCACGTACCGGCGTCCACCGACTTCTCCTGGCCCGTGGACGGTGCCATCGATCCGTCGATCGTGAACGTCGCCACCTCGGCCGGCGCCCACAACGTCCTCACCCGCAGTGACAGCCTCACGGAGACCGGGGCGCTCGGTTACACCCCGTCGGCCGCCCGCCCGATCGGCGCGGGCACCACCGCCGTCGTCGCGGACGCCGAGCTCTCCACCGCCTTCGAAGGGGACATGCTCAACGCCGGGAACGCGGTCCTCGCCGTACAGCGGTTCCTCGCCCACAGCCTGGCGCTCAACCTGCAGAAGACCGACGAGCAGCGCAGCTTCGTCGTGGCGCCGCAGCGGACGCCCTCCCTCAGCCAGGCCCACAGCATGGCCGCCGCCATACGGGCCCTGCAGCCGGGCCGCTGGACGCAGCCCGGAGACCTCGAGGCCGCCGCGGCCGCGAAGCCCGACCCCGGCGCGGCCACCCAGGTGCCGGGCGCCGGGCAGTACCCCGAGGCCCTGCGCAAGCAGGAGCTGCCGGTGTCGGCCTTCGAGAAGATCCGCACCACCCAGAACACCCTCGACCACTTCAAGGTGATCCTGGCCGCCCCCGACCGGGTCGAGATCCCGTTCGGCAACAGCACCAACCGGGAGATGTCCACCTCCTGGCGCGGGCGTCCCGACGAAGCCGGGCTCTACCGGGACGAGGTGCAGGACTACCTGATCGGACTCACCGAGAAGGTCAAGGTCATCCCCAAGTCCGACGCCACCCTGTCCGGACACAGCGCGACCATCCCGGTCAGTGTCCAGAACAGCCTCGTCCAGGACGTCCACAACCTGGTGCTGCGGGTGAAGTCCGCCAACCCCACCCGCCTGATGTTCGGCAAGAGCGGCGAGGCCGAGCAGGAGGTCACCGTCCAGGGCGGGCACAGCCAGACCATCAAGTTCACCGCCAACGCCACCGCGAGCGGCCCCGTCCAGGTCACCGCGCAGCTCTTCACCAAGGACGGCGTCGCCTACGGCAAGGAGCGCACGTTCACCGTCGAGGCCACCGAGGTCACCCCCACCGTCATGCTCGTGATCGCCGGCGGTGTGCTGCTCCTCGTCCTGGCAGGCGTCAAGATGTACGCAAGCCGCAAGCGCGTCGCAGCTCGCGCCGCCGCCGAGGAGAGCACGCAGCAGAGTGACGAGTCCGCGGACACCGGACCGCAAAGCGCCGACGGGTCCGGCACGGGTGAGACAGTGGACCGTTGAGCGACGCCGTGGCCGGTCGGCCTGGGGACGATGAGGTGGGGTTTCGATGAACGCGCCGTACGACGGTGACCGGGCGCAGGGCACTGGCGGGCCCGCGCCCTCCCAGGGAACTGCCCCGGGCGCCCCGGTGCCCGGGCAGGTTCCCGCGCCCGCGCCGGAACGTGACCCGTATGTCCAGGATGCCTACGACTACGATCCGTACCGGTCGCAGGACCTGTCCGCCCAGGACCCCGTCGCCGAGGTCCTCTACGACCGCGCCGCGCACCCGCCGCCGCCGCCGGGCACCTACATGGAGCCCGGCCCGCTCTACGCAGCGCCGACGGCGCCCTCGTACTCGCCCGACCCCCGGGTCTGGGCCCAGACCCCGCCGCCCGAACCGGACGGCCCCTCGCGCCACCTCCCCTACGGCGACCACGCGGCGACCACCGAGTTCGTCGGCGTGGACTCCCTCGTCACCAGGGCGGCGGACGAGCCGCCCCAGCCGGACGCCTTCGCCCACCTCTACCGGGACCAGCAGGCGGCACCGCGCACTGCCGCCGAGGAGGTCCCGGTCGCCGCTCCGGCCCCGAGCAAGCCCGCCGGACGCGCCGCCAGCCTCCTGAAGTCCAGCGCCCTCATGGCGGCCGGCACGATCGTCTCCCGCATCACCGGTTTCCTGCGGACCCTGGTCATCGCCGGTGCCATCGGCGTCGGCACCTTCAACGACACGTACCAGATCGCCAACACCCTGCCCACGATGATTTACGTGCTGGTCGGTGGCGGCGCCCTCAACGCCGTCTTCATCCCGCAGCTGGTCCGGGCGATGAAGAACGACAGCGACGGGGGAGAGGCCTACGCCAACCGGCTGCTGACCCTCGTCGTGGTCCTGCTGGCCGCGATCACCACCATCTGCGTCCTCGCCGCACCCGTGTTCATCACGATGATGTCGCCGAAGATCGCCTCCGACCCCCAGCAGATGGACGTCGCGGTCGCCTTCGCCCGCTACTGCCTGCCGACCATGTTCTTCATGGGCGTCCACGTGGTACTCGGTCAGATCCTCAACGCCCGTGGCCGCTTCGGCGCGATGATGTGGACCCCGGTCCTCAACAACATCGTCGTCATCGCCACCTTCGGCGCCTTCATCTGGGCCTTCGGCGGCTTCACCACCTCCGGCGTCAACGCCGCCACCGTCACCTCCGACGGCGTCCGGCTGCTGGGCCTGGGCACGCTGCTGGGTCTCACCGTCCAGGCCCTCGCGATGCTGCCGTACCTGCGCGACGCCGGGTTCCGTCCGCGTCTGCGCTTCGACTGGAAGGGCCACGGGCTGGGCAAGGCTGCCCGCCTGGCGAAGTGGACGTTCTTCTTCGTCCTCGCCAACCAGATCGGCCTCGTCGTCGTCACCCAGCTCGCCACCTGGGCCGGTTCCGTCGCGGAGAAGCAGGGCCACTCCGGCACCGGTATCACTGCCTACAACTACGCGCTGCTGCTGTGGCAGATGCCCCAGGCCATCATCACCGTGTCCGTCATGACGGCCGTCCTGCCCCGCATCTCGCGCTCCGCCCACGACGGGGACGCCGCCGCCGTACGCGACGACATCTCCTACGGGCTGCGCACCTCGGCCGTCGCGATCGTGCCCTGCGCCTTCGCGTTCCTCGCCCTCGGTGTCCCCATGGCCACGCTGCTCTACGCCGGTTCGGGGTCGGGCGCGCAGAACATCGGCTACATCCTGATGGCCTTCGGGCTCGGGCTGATCCCGTACTCCGTCCAGTACGTCGTCCTGCGCGGCTTCTACGCGTACGAGGACACCCGGACCCCCTTCTACAACACCGTCATCGTGGCCGCCGTCAACGCCGCGGTCTCCGTGGCCTCCTTCTTCGTCCTCCCGGCGCGCTGGGCCGTGGTCGGCATGGCCGCCGCCTACGGTCTCGGCTACGCCGTCGGCGTCGGTGTGGCCTGGCGCCGCCTCAAGACCCGCCTGGGCGACCTCGACGGCGCCCACGTGATGCGCACGTACGCCCGCCTCACCGGCGCCTGCGTTCCCGCCGCGGCCGTGGCCGGCGCCGCCGCGTACGCGGTCACCCAGTGGCTCGGCAGCGGAGTCCTCGGTTCCGCCACGGCGCTCGTGGCCGGTGGCATCGCCCTGGCGGCCGTCTTCCTCGTCGCAGCCAAGCGGATGCGCATCGAAGAACTCAACGCGATGGTCGGCATGGTCCGCGGACGTCTGGGGCGCTGATGCGCACGACCGGTCACCGCCCGGACCCCCATCGTGTGTCGTGCACAGGGCCGGACTGTGGGCACAATTGGCTTGGCTTCGCAGACTGGCCGACAGCGCGTAACGGATGGGGAGGCAGGAACGACGGTGGCGGAACGTAGCACGGCTGCCGTCGACGTGGCCGACAACAGCGGCGACGAGCCGCTGGCCGCACAGACGGCCAAGGCCACGGCCGACGGGGTGGACACCCAGAACGGACAAGCCTCGGACGGACCCATGCCCGAGAAGGACGGCGAACGCACGACGACGGCCCCCACGGCCGCCCCCGAACTCCACAGCGGCCACAAGCTCGCCAGACGCTACCGGCTGGAAGAGTGCGTCACCCGCGTGGACGGATTCAGCAGCTGGCGCGCGATGGACGAGAAGCTGCGCCGGGCCGTCGGTGTCCACCTGCTCCCCGCCGACCACCCGCGGGCCCGGTCCGTCCTGGCCGCTGCCCGCTCCTCCGCTCTTCTCGGCGACCCCCGGTTCGTCCAGGTCCTCGACGCCGTGGAGGAGAACGACCTCGTCTACGTCGTCCACGAATGGCTGCCCGACGCCACCGAACTCACCGCGCTCCTCGCCGCGGGCCCGCTGGAGGCCCACGAGGCCTACCAGCTCGTCAGCCAGATCTCCCAGGCCATGGCCGCCGCCCACCGCGAAGGTCTCGCCCACCTGCGCCTGACCCCCAGCGCGATACTGCGCACCTCCTCGGGCCAGTACCGCATTCGCGGTCTGGCCGTGAACGCCGCCCTGCGCGGCATCACCAGCGAAACCCCGCAGCGCGCCGACACCGAAGCCATCGGCGCCCTCCTCTACGCCGCCCTCACCCAGCGCTGGCCGTACGAGAACGACGCCTACGGTCTGACCGGACTGCCCAAGGGCGTGGGCCTGATCGCCCCTGACCAGGTCCGCGCGGGTGTCCACCGAGGGCTCGGCGAACTCGCCATGCGCGCCCTCGCCAACGACGGGGCCACCGCCTCCCGGCAGGAGCCCGCCTGCACGACCACGGAGGAGCTGGCCAAGGCCGTCGCCGCGATGCCACGCATCCGGCCGCCGGAGCCCGCGTTCACCGCCCCGCCGGAATACCAGCACACCACCTACCAGCAGGGCAGCTACGGCCGTCCCGCGGTCCCCGGCGTGCAGACCCAGAACCTCGCGGTCGCCCCGCCGGCCCCGCTGCAGAGCCGTACCGGCAGGGCCCTCAAGTGGGGGGTCGCCGCCCTGCTGATCGCCGCCCTGGGACTGGGCAGCTGGCAGCTGGCCGACAGTCTCCTGGACCGTGTGAAGCACGGCAGCAACAGCGACACCGGCCCGGAGCAGCCCCCGGCGGACGACGCCCCCGCGAAGAAGGAGCCGGGCAAGGTGCTGCCTCTGAAGGACGCCACGGTCCTGGCCATAGGCGGAGACCAGATCAAGCCCGAGGACGCGGACAAGGCCATCGACGGAAGTGCCGACACGGGCTGGGTCACCCCTCACTACAAGGGGTACCCGAACTTCGGGAACCTCGACGGCCGCAAGGACGGCAGCGGCATCGTCGTCGACCTCGGCAGCGTCCAGGACGTGACGGGGGTCGAACTGGACCTGTACGCCGCCGGTCAGAAGCTCCAGGTCCTCGCCGCCGCGCCGGAGGCCTCCGCCCCGGACTCGCTCCGCGACTTCTCCCAGCAGCTCGTCAAGCTGGACATCGCGAAGAAGAAGCTGCAGGCCACGCTGGAAGCCCCCGTCCGCACCCGGTACGTCCTCGTCCACATCACCGAGCTTCCCGTCGCCGACGACGGGAAGTACCGCGGCGGCATCAACGGCATCAAGGTCCTCGGTCAGAACTCCTGACCGTCCGGCCCCGGGGTCCGCTGCGCCACCGGCACGGCGGGCCCTCGTGTTTCCCCCGCTCAAGCCGTAATCTCCCTGCGGGAGGGAAGGTGTGATGCACGACGCAGCGACCGGCGACGCCAGCGACGCGGACCTGCTGTCCCTGCATGCCGCCGGTGACCCCGACGCCTTCGGCGAGCTCGTACGCCGTCACCGCGACCGGCTGTGGGCGGTGGCCCTGCGTACCCTCGGGGACCGTGAGGAGGCCGCCGACGCGGTCCAGGACGCACTGGTCTCCGCCTACCGGGCCGCGCACACCTTCCGCGGCGAGTCCGCCGTGACGACCTGGCTGCACCGCATCACCGTCAACGCCTGCCTCGACCGCGCCCGCAAGGCCGCCTCCCGCCGGACGTCCCCCCTCGACGACATGGAGCGCCTGGAGCGCCTCCTCGAGCCCCACGAGTCCGCGGAGGCCCCCGCGGAGCGCCAGGACCTCCACCGCCAGCTCCTGGCCGCACTCAGCACGCTCCCGCCCGAGCAGAGGGCCGCCTTGGTCCTCGTCGACATGCAGGGGTACCCCGTCGCCGAGGCCGCCCGCATGCTCGAGGTGCCCGCGGGCACCGTGAAGAGCCGGTGCGCCCGGGGCAGGGCAAAACTCGTCCCGCTGCTCACTCATCTGCGCTCGAATGCCGCGGATAACACCGCCGTGGAGCGGGGAGGGAACCGGACGCCGGGGACAGCCGTCCCACCAGCGGCAGAACCCAGACATCCAGACCCAGACGCTGTGAAGGGCGGAGGTGGACGATCGTGACTCCCCCGAACGGCGTGCCCGGCACGGCCGGCACGATCCGGCACCCGGACGTCTCCGAGATCTCCGACCTGACCGAAGGACTGCTCTCCCCGTCCCGGGCGGCCGAAGTCCGCCGCCACCTCGGCGACTGTGCCCTCTGCGCCGATGTCCGCGCCTCCCTGGAAGAGATCCGCGGCCTGCTGGGCACCCTGCCCGGGCCGTCCCGGATGCCGGCCGACGTCGCGGGTCGCATCGATGCGGCTCTCGCCGCCGAGGCGCTCCTCGACGCCACCACCCCCCGGGTCTCCCCCCAGCAGGGCCGGCCACCGGCACCGGAGTCCCTGCCCGGCGCCACCGACCCCGCCGTTTCACGTGAAACATCTCCCGGGGCCCCCACCCGGCCCGGAGCACGCGGGCCCGCCGGTCACCCGTCCGGCCGATCCGGCCCCGGGCGGCGCCGCGCCCGCCGCCGCATCGCCGTGCTCGCGGGACTGACCGGGGCCGCGGCCTGCGCCCTGGGCATCTTCCTGTTCGGCGACTTCGCCGGTCAGCCCGCCCACCAGAGCGCCGCCCGCAACGAAACCTCGGCGGCCCAGCCCCACGCCGCCGACGGCTCCTACACCCCGCAGGGTCTCCAGAACAGCGTCCGGCAGCTCCTGGCCGCCGGGCAGGGCTCCAAGACCGTCCCCGGTGAGCAGAACAACACCTACGGCGTGGAGAACACCCCGCCGGGCACCGACCTGGCCCCCGGCGACCGCGGCGCGTCCACCGTCCCGGCCTGTGTCCTGGACGGCACCGGACGGGCCGAAGCCCCGATCGCCACCGGACGCGGCACCTACGAGGGCCGGAGCGTCCTTCTGCTGGTCCTGCCGCACCCCGGGGACCCCGCCCGGGTGGACGCCTACCTCGTCGACTCCAGCTGCGAAGGCGGCGCCCCGGCCACCCCCGGACGGCTGTTGCTGAAGAGCACTTACCCCCGAAGCTGACACGTTGCGGTCCGTACTCGGACGGACTGGGAATGCGAGCGGCTTAGGATCCGTTGGGTGGGGTGAGAGTCCGCACCGGCCCCCCGGTAGGCAAACAGGCAGTCCGCAGAGACGAGGAAGAAACCCGTGAGCGACGTCCGAAACGTGATCATCATCGGCTCCGGGCCGGCCGGTTACACCGCCGCCCTGTACACCGCACGCGCTTCGCTCCAGCCTCTGGTCTTCGAAGGTGCCGTCACCGCTGGTGGCGCGCTGATGAACACCACCGAGGTCGAGAACTTCCCCGGTTTCCGGGACGGCATCATGGGTCCGGACCTCATGGACAACATGCGCGCCCAGGCCGAGCGTTTCGGCGCCGAGCTGGTCCCGGACGACATCGTGTCCGTCGACCTCACCGGTGACATCAAGACCGTCACCGACACCGCCGGCACCGTGCACCGCGCCAAGGCCGTCATCGTCACCACGGGCTCCCAGCACCGCAAGCTCGGCCTCCCCAACGAGGACGCGCTGTCCGGTCGCGGCGTCTCCTGGTGCGCCACCTGCGACGGGTTCTTCTTCAAGGACCAGGACATCGCAGTCGTCGGTGGCGGCGACACCGCGATCGAAGAGGCCACCTTCCTCTCCCGGTTCGCCAAGACGGTCACCATCGTCCACCGCCGCGACAGCCTCCGCGCCTCGAAGGCCATGCAGGACCGCGCCTTCGCCGACCCCAAGATCAAGTTCTCCTGGGACAGCGAGGTCGCCGAGATCCACGGGGAGCAGAAGCTCTCGGGCCTCACCCTGCGCGACACCAAGACCGGTGAGACGTCCGCGCTGCCCGTGACCGGCCTCTTCATCGCCGTCGGCCACGACCCGCGCACCGAGCTGTTCAAGGACCAGCTGGAACTCGACGACGAGGGCTACCTCAAGGTCGACGCCCCCTCCACCCGGACCAACCTCACCGGCGTGTTCGGCGCGGGCGACGTCGTGGACCACACGTACCGTCAGGCGATCACCGCTGCGGGCACGGGCTGCTCGGCCGCTCTCGACGCCGAGCGCTTCCTGGCCGCCCTCGCGGACTCCGCGCACGCCCACGCGACCGTCTGACCCCACTCCACCCCCCACCCCACACCCCTGCAGGAAAAGAAGGAGGCCGCTGTGGCCGGCACCCTCAAGAACGTGACCGACGCAGACTTCGACGCCGAGGTCCTCAAGAGCGACAAGCCCGTACTGGTGGACTTCTGGGCCGCCTGGTGCGGACCGTGCCGCCAGATCGCTCCGTCCCTCGAGGCGATCGCCGCCGAGTACGGCGACCAGATCGAGATCGTCAAGCTCAACATCGACGAGAACCCGGCCACAGCTGCCAAGTACGGCGTCATGTCCATCCCGACGCTGAACGTCTACCAGGGCGGCGAGGTCGCCAAGACCATCGTCGGAGCCAAGCCGAAGGCCGCCATCCTCCGCGACCTCTCGGACTTCGTCGAGGTCAAGACCGCCTGACGCTCCGCGCTTCCCCCACAGCGCAGCCCGTGTGAGACGGGGCCGCCCCTCCCCAGGGACGGCCCCGTCTCGCGTGTCCGGCTCAGAGAGGACGCAGCGCCGGCTCCTTCCGCGCCGCGCCCAGCAGCCGGTCCAGTGCCATCTCCACGTCTTCCTTCCACGACAGCGTCGACCGCAACTCCAGCCTCAGCCGCGGGTGCAGCGGGTGCGGCCGCACCGTCTTGAATCCCACCGCCAGCAGGTGGTCGGCCGGCAGGAGGCAGGCCGGCCCTTCCCACCGGGCGTCCCCGAACGCCTCGATCGCACGGAAGCCCCGCCGCAGCAGGTCCTTGGCCACCGTCTGGACCACGACCCGTCCCAGGCCCTGTCCCTGGTAGCCCGGCGCGATCCAGGCGGTGATCAACTGCACCGCATCAGGGGAGACGGGACTGGTCGGGAACGCCGTGGACCGCGGCACATAGGCCGGGGGCGCGTACAGCACGAAGCCCACCGCGACCTCGTCCACATAGACGACGCGGCCGCAGGACCCCCACTCCAGCAGGACCGCGGAGATCCACGCTTCCTTCTCCCGGTCCGCGTTGTCCGCCTTCACAGCGGCCTCGCCACTGACGGGATCCAGCTCCCAGAACACACAGGACCGGCAACGCCGGGGCAGGTCCTGGAGGTTGTCCAGCGTGAGCGGTACCAGCCGACGACCCATGAACGCATCGTATCCACAGACCCGTCTTTCTTCGACGGAACAGCTCCACAACAGCAGATCCCCCGAAACCCCGACAAAGCAAAGGGCGGACCGCCCCGGTTCACACCGGTACGATCCGCCCGAGACCTCAGCGGCCCCGCATCACTCCTCGGAGAGCCCCTGCTCCAGCACCCGGCCCTCACCCGGCGCCAGTGTGCCCAGGATCCGCTCCAGATCCTCCATCGAGGCGAACTCGACGGTGATCTTGCCCTTCTTCTGGCCCAGGTCGACCTTCACCCGCGTCTCGAACCGGTCCGACAACCGCGTCGCCAGCTCACTGAGCGCCGGAGCCACCCGGGCGCCCGCCCGCGGCCCCTTCGGCTTGACCGTGCTGGAAGGCTCCGAGGCCATCAGCGTCACGATCTCCTCGACCGCGCGCACCGACAGCCCCTCAGCCACGATGCGGTGCGCGAGCCGGTCCTGCTCCTCGGAGTCCTCCACGGACAGCAGCGCACGCGCATGCCCTGCGGACAGCACCCCCGCGGCCACCCTGCGCTGCACCGACGGCGACAGCTTCAGCAGACGCAGCGTGTTCGAGACCTGCGGTCGCGAACGTCCGATCCGGTCCGCCAGCTGATCGTGCGTGCAATTGAAGTCCTGGAGCAGCTGGTCGTAGGCCGCAGCCTCCTCCAGCGGGTTCAGCTGGGCCCGGTGCAGGTTCTCCAGCAGGGCGTCCAGCAACAACTTCTCGTCGTCCGTCGCCCGGATGATCGCCGGAATGCGCTCCAGTCCGGCCTCCCGGCACGCACGCCACCGCCGTTCACCCATGATCAGCTCATAGCGGCCGGGAGCCGCCTGCCGGACGACCACCGGCTGGAGGAGACCCACCTCCTGGATGGAGGTCACCAGCTCCGCCAGCGCGTCCTCGTCGAACACCTCGCGCGGCTGGCGCGGGTTCGGCGTGATCACGTCCATCGGCAGCTCCGCGAACGTGGCCCCCGCCACGCCCTGGGCCTCAGGATCGGCTGTCGGCGCCGGCACCGTCACCGCTCCGGTCCCGGCCGATGTTTCACGTGAAACATCGGCCTGCGCCAGGGCCGCGAGCTTCGCCGCCGCGACCCCGCGCTCCGAAGTCAGCACCGGCACCGCCGACGGGGACGTGGACCCGCCGGACAGCACCGGGGGTGTCTTCTCCTGCGGAGCCGCGGGGATCAGCGCAGCGAGCCCCCGCCCCAGACCTCTGCGTCGCTCGCTCACTGGTTCCCCTCCGCCACACTCTGCGTGCTGTTCATGCCCGCGCCCAGATGGGCGTGCTGGGCGTCGTACTGGATGCCGACCCCGCGGTACGCCATCTCGCGCGCCGCCTCCAGGTAGGAGAGGGAACCGCTGGAACCCGGGTCGTATGTGAGCACCGTCTGTCCGTAGCTCGGCGCCTCGGAAATGCGCACCGACCTGGGGATGCTCGTACGCAGCACCTCCTTGCCGAAGTGGCTGCGCACCTCCTCCGCCACCTGCGAGGCCAGCCGGGTCCTGCCGTCGTACATCGTCAGCAGGATCGTCGACACATGCAACGTCGGGTTCAGGTGGGCCCGCACCAGATCGACGTTGCGCAGCAGCTGCCCCAGTCCCTCCAGCGCGTAGTACTCGCACTGGATCGGGATGAGCACCTCCGCGCCGGCCACCAGCGCGTTCACCGTCAGCAGGCCCAGCGAGGGCGGGCAGTCGATCAGGATGTAGTCGAGCGGCTGCTCGTACGCCTGGATCGCCCGCTGGAGCCGGCTCTCCCGGGCCACCAGGGACACCAGCTCGATCTCCGCGCCCGCCAGGTCGATGGTGGCCGGGGCACAGAAGAGACCTTCCACGTCCACCACCGGCTGGACGACCTCCAGCAGCGGACGGCTGTCCACGAGGACGTCGTAGATCGACGGAACGTCCGCATGGTGGTCGATGCCCAGTGCCGTGGACGCGTTGCCCTGGGGGTCGAGGTCGACCACGAGGACCCGTGCACCGTGCAGGGCCAGCGAAGCCGCCAGGTTCACGGTCGTCGTGGTCTTGCCCACGCCGCCCTTCTGGTTGGCGACCACGATGATCCGGGTCTGCGCCGGCCTCGGCAGAGCCTCACCGGACCGCCCCATCGCCTCCACGGCCTGCTGGGCAGCTCGGCCGATGGGCGTGTCGTTGTCCACAAGGGGCGGAGGCGATGTTTCACGTGAAACATCCTCACCCGCCGATTCAGAGCGGGGACCGGGGACCGGGTCGGCCATCGGCCCCGCGAGGTTGGCGTCAGACCGCACGGTGTCACTCTCCTCGACATCAGGCTCGCGATGAACAGAGCCTCCCATGTCACCGGGGTCGCGAACCAGCGGGGCCCGTACTCCTGTGGATGAATCCACCGATGTGGACAACTCTGTCCCCCCGGCGTCCTTACGATGACGGGAGGACGTAGCCGCACGACCGCGACTGATGATTCCGTGCAGCAGAGAGCGACGTTTCACGTGAAACACGATGCCCGGACGGAGTCTTCGGGCCACTACGACACTCCGAAATCCATACCTATAGGGCCCAACGCACGCGAAATATCGGCCGCGCCCCCTGGAACGGACGGTCAGCGGCGCCGACGCGTCCGGCTCACCCGGGCCGCCTTGGCTCGCTTGGCCGCGAACCTCACTCCGCCGGGGCTCTCCCCGACCTCCACCCGCACCACGGTCGACATCGGGTCCACCACGCCCTCGCCCACATGAAGCACCGAGGTCTTCACCACACCGAGCTTGGCCAGCGCGACCTTCGCCGCCACCAGCTCTTCCTCGGCAGTGTCGCCCTTCAGCGCCAGCATCTCGCCGTAGGGACGCAGCAGGGGAACGCCCCAGCCGGCCAGCCGGTCCAGCGGAGCGACCGCGCGCGCCGTCACCACATGGACGGGCTGCACCTTGCCGAGGACTTCTTCGGCCCGCCCGCGCACGACCGTGACATGGTCCAGTCCGAGCAGCTCCACCGCCTCCTGGAGGAAGGTGGTCCGCCTCAGCAGCGGCTCGAGCAGGGTGATCTTGAGGTCGCGCCGCACCAGGGCGAGCGGGATGCCGGGCAGGCCGGCGCCCGAGCCCACGTCGCAGACGGTGACGCCCTGCGGCACCACCTCCGACAGGACCGCACAGTTCAGCAGGTGCCGCTCCCACAGGCGCGGCACCTCACGCGGCCCGATCAGGCCCCGCTTGACCCCCGCATCCGCCAGCAGCTCCGCATACCGCACAGCTTCCGGGAAAAACTCACCGAACACCGCGCGCGCCTCTTCAGGCGCCGGGGGAAGCTCCGCTGCCTCCGTCACGGGGACCGTCCTTCCGTACGCAAGGTTGTGTAAAACCGTCGTTGAAATGCCACTTTGTTCACTGGCCAGGCTGACAAACATCGGCCCCGCCTGCGACACAGACGGGGCCGGACACGCTCGCTACCGGTCAGGCCGGGAGCACAACGACGAAGCGTTGCGGCTCCTCGCCTTCGGACTCGCTCCGCAGGCCGGCGGCCGCGACGGCGTCGTGGACGACCTTCCGCTCGAACGGGGTCATCGGGGCCAGCTTCAGCGCCTCGCCGGACGCCTTCACGTCCGCCGCGGCCTGGGCGCCCAGCGCCGCCAGTTCCTCACGCTTCTTCGCCCGGAACCCGGCGATGTCCAGCATCAGCCGGCTGCGGTCCCCGGTTTCCCGGTGCACCGCGAGGCGGGTCAGCTCCTGCAGGGCCTCCAGGACCTCTCCGTCGCGGCCCACGAGCTTCTGCAGGTCGCGGCCGACGGAGTCGCTGACGATGGAGACCGCGGCCCGGTCGGCCTCGACGTCCATGTCGATGTCGCCGTCCAGGTCGGCGATGTCCAGCAGACCCTCGAGGTAGTCGGCCGCGATCTCGCCCTCCTGCTCGAGGCGGGTCAGGGTGTCGCCACCCTCAGCGGCGGCGGTGGTGGTGCCTTCCGTCACGGGAGGGGCTCCTTCTTACTTCTTGGGAGAGGGCTTGCTGGGCGTCTGGCGCTTCGACTTCGGCTGCCGCTTGGGCTGCTGCCGCTTCGCGGCACCGCCGCTCGCCGCATCAGCATCGGCCGTCGCCTCGGAACTCTTGGTCACGGAGCCGTCCGCCTGCGCGGCCAGGCCCTGCTTCGTCAGTGCCGTGATGAACTTGCGCTCGTTGTCGTTGCGGTCCGGGCCCTTGGCCACGATCGCCGCGACGACCCTCTTCCTGGCCCGGCCCCTGACGTCGCCGTGCGAGCTGATCGACTTCAGCAGACGGGTGAGGTACTGGTCCTGGGCCAGGCTGCCCGGCGTCGGGTTCTGGCTGATCACGTACATCTGCTGGCCCATGGTCCACACGTTCGTGGTCAGCCAGTAGACGAGGACACCGACGGGGAAGTTGATGCCCATGACCGCGAAGATCACGGGGAAGATGTACATCAGCATCTTCTGCTGCTGCATGAACGGCGTCTTGACCGAGAGGTCGACGTTCTTCTGCATCAGCTGACGCTGGGTGTAGAACTGCGACAGCGACATCAGGACGATCATGATCGCCGTCACGATGCGGACGTCCATCAGCGAGGCGCCCAGCGCCTCGACCTTGGCCGGGTCGTCCATGAACTTGGCGGCGATCGGCGCACCGAAGATGTGGGCCTCACGGGCACTGTCGACCAGCTGCGGGGTGAGCGCGCCGATCTCCTTGCCGTCGGCGATGCTCGACAGCACGTGGTAGAGCGCGAAGAAGAACGGGGACTGCGCCAGGATCGGAAGGCACGAGGAGAGCGGGTTGGTACCCGTCTCCTTGTACAGCTTCATCATCTCTTCGGACTGGCGCTGCTTGTCGTTCTTGTAGCGCTCCTGGATCGCCTTCATCTTCGGCTGGAGCGCCTGCATGCCACGCGTCGCCTTGATCTGCTTCACGAAGAGCGGGATCAGGCAGATACGGATCAAGACCACCAGGGACACGATGGACAGGCCCCAGGCCCACCCACTGTCCGCACCGAAGACCGCTCCGTACAGCTTGTGGAACTGGACGATGATCCACGAAACGGGTGTGGTGATAAAGCTGAACAGACTGGCAATCGTGTCCACTAATCAGGCTCCTTGAGCATTGCGAGATCGACGCAACGCACTGCGCAGCTGCTCGTGCCAACGCGGGCGTTTACGGGGTGGGACGTGGTCCACGCCACCCGGGGACCACGGATTGCACCGCAGGATCCGCCAGGCGGTCAGGAACGTCCCCTTCACCGCACCATGCCGGTCGATGGCCGTGTACCCGTAGTGCGAGCACGAGGGGTAGTAACGGCACACCGGCCCGAGCAGCGGACTGATCGTCCACTGGTACAGCTTGATCAATGCGAGCAGCGGGTACTTCATCGAGCCACGCCTCCCAGGAGCCGCACCAGCGCGGCATCCAGGTCCCGGGCCAGTTCGTCGGGGCCGGCATCACCCGCTCCGGGCAACGCACGTACCACCACCAGGCTACCGGGGGGCAGCGTGGCCAGCCGATCCCGGACCAGATGGCGCAGACGGCGCTTCACCCGGTTACGAACGACGGCGACGCCGACAGCTTTGCTGACGACGAAACCCGCACGCGTCGAGGGAACTGTCTCCCCCGACTCGTGCGGGTCCGTTGCACCGCTGGTACGTAGGTGGACGACGAGGAGCGGGCGACCAGCCCGACGACCTCGGCGTACCGCGCTCGCGAAGTCCTCGCGCCGCCTCAGCCGATTTTCGGGAGACAGCACGACGTCACGACCTGCGTGTGGTTACGCGGAAAGGGCGGCGCGGCCCTTGCCACGACGGTTCGCGAGGATCGCGCGACCGGCACGGGTACGCATCCGGAGACGGAAGCCGTGGGTCTTGGCACGACGGCGGTTGTTCGGCTGGAAGGTGCGCTTGCTCACTCGGGGGCTCCAGAGAATGAATCGTTGTGGCGGGACATCGCCTGGCTGTCACCGTGCGCCCACGAGGAAACTCGCGTGTTCGCCCGAGTGGCACCGCTAAATGATCACAACCAGTGATCTTCGCCCATCGGTAGGCAGGCGGCAGCAGCCATCGACAACTCGACCTCGTTACGGTACGCGCGGTTGAGCCATCCGGTCAAACCGAGCAGGCGGGGCCCCACACTGTGCACAGGCTGTGGACAACGACTTGAACCGTACCCGTCGCGCTGACTACCGTTGTCCGACCCTGGATTTTTTGTCCCGACCGTCCCAAAGAACCACACATTCGTGGGACCCCCTGTGAGAGAGCGTGCTCTGTGGCTGACGTACCTGCCGATCTTGCCGCAGTGTGGCCAAGGGTGCTCGAGAAGCTCCTCGGGGAGGGACAGCCGGGCATCGAGCCCAAGGACAAGCAGTGGGTCGAACGCTGTCAGCCCCTGGCCCTCGTCGCGGACACCGCGCTGCTCGCCGTCCCCAACGAATGGGGCAAGCGCGTCCTCGAGGGCCGCCTGGCCCCGCTGATCAGCGACGCCCTCAGCCGCGAGTGCGGCCGCCCGATCCGGATCGCCATCACGGTGGACGACTCGGCCGGCGAGCCCGCGCCCCCGGCGCCGTCCGCCCAGCAGCCGGGCGGCGGGTACGAGCCCTACGGCGGCCAGCGCCCCGGCGGCCCCTCGGACGACCAGCTCCCCAACGCCCGCCCCGCCTACCCGGACTACCAGCAGCCGCGCCCCGAGCCCGGCGCCTGGCCCCGCGGCGGGCAGCAGGACGACTACGGCTGGCAGCAGCCCCGCCTCGGCGGATTCCCCGAGCGCGACCCGTACGCCTCCCCGCAGCCGGGCTACCTCCAGCAGTCCGAGCCCTCCGGCTACGAGCAGAACTCCTACGAACAGCAGAAGTACGAGCAGCAGAAGTACGAGCAGTCCCCGTACGAGCAGCAGTCCCACCAGTACGAGCAGCCCGCGTCCCGGCCGGCTCCCGGCCGGCCCTCCCCGGCCCCCGCCCCGTCCGGCGGCTCCACGTCGGGCCCGCTGGAGCCGACCGCGCGGCTGAACCCCAAGTACCTCTTCGACACCTTCGTCATCGGTGCCTCCAACCGCTTCGCGCACGCGGCCGCGGTGGCCGTCGCCGAAGCGCCCGCGAAGGCGTACAACCCCCTGTTCATCTACGGGGAGTCGGGCCTCGGCAAGACGCACCTGCTGCACGCCATCGGGCACTACGCACGGAGCCTCTACCCGGGCACCCGCGTGCGGTACGTGAGCTCCGAGGAGTTCACCAACGAGTTCATCAACTCCATCCGCGACGGCAAGGGCGACGCGTTCCGCAAGCGCTACCGCGAGATGGACATCCTGCTCGTCGACGACATCCAGTTCCTCGCGAGCAAGGAGTCGACGCAGGAGGAGTTCTTCCACACCTTCAACACGCTCCACAACGCCAACAAGCAGATCGTGCTCTCGTCCGACCGGCCGCCCAAGCAGCTGGTCACCCTCGAGGACCGGCTCCGCAACCGCTTCGAGTGGGGCCTGATCACCGACGTCCAGCCGCCCGAGCTGGAGACCCGTATCGCGATCCTGCGCAAGAAGGCGGTGCAGGAGCAACTCAACGCCCCGCCGGAGGTACTGGAGTTCATCGCCTCCCGGATCTCGCGCAACATCCGGGAGCTGGAGGGGGCGCTGATCCGCGTCACCGCCTTCGCGAGCCTGAACCGGCAGCCGGTGGACCTGGGGCTCACCGAGGACGTCCTCAAGAACCTGATCCCGGGCGGCGAGGACAGCGCACCCGAGATCACCGCCTCCGACATCATGGCGGCCACCGCGGACTACTTCGGGCTCACCGTGGACGACCTGTGCGGCTCCTCCCGCAGCCGGGTGCTGGTCACCGCCCGGCAGATCGCCATGTACCTGTGCCGGGAGCTCACCGACCTCTCCCTGCCCAAGATCGGCGCCCAGTTCGGCGGCCGTGACCACACCACCGTGATGCACGCGGACCGCAAGATCCGCGCCCTGATGGCCGAGCGCCGCTCCATCTACAACCAGGTCACGGAGCTCACCAACCGCATCAAGAACGCCTGAGCCGGACGCTGGTGGCTCCCGTGGAGCCGCTCCAGCGGCGCACAAGGGCCTCCGCACACCACTTCCAGAGGGCGCTCCCGGACCACAACGGGGGCGCCCTTCTTCGTGTGCGCGCCCCTGACCTGTTCGAATACGCCCCCTCGGGAGCAACTCATCCACAGATTCGGGGACTTTCTTCCGTCCACACCCTGGGGACGGGATCCGTCACCCACAATCTGTCCACAGGCATGGCGGGTGAGGATCCATCAGACCAGGTCAGACCCCTGTGGAATTGTGCGCAACCTCTGTCCACAGGCTGTGGACAACTATTTCGTCCACAGCCCCCTCCGCCTCTTTATCCACCGCCGACCCACAGGTTGCCGCATCCTGTGCACAGGATCCGACGGGTTCTCCACACCGTTGTCCACTGTTCGGCAACCGGAAGCCCCCTCTCACCGCCCCGAGTGAAAGCGGTCACACGGATGTAGACGTTTGGGCTGTGGAGTACGGGGGAAAAGCTGGGGACGCACCTGTGGAGTACCAGGGGTCACCTGGGGACAGCCTGTGCAGAACTTTTCTTTCTCCACAGGGACACCGGGTTGTCCACCGGTGCCACCCACAGGGCCGGTGGATAAAAAACGCGGGTTGACCTGCGCAAACAAAGTTTTCCACTGTATCCACAGGCCCTACTACTACCCCCATAGAGAGTTAGGCCGGATTCGGTTTTCAAGCGGGTCCTGTGCACAACTCGGTGGGCGCCCTCGGCAACGCCTCGCTCCCGACTTGACCGCCAGCCGCACCGACTGTCGGCGCCGTACGTCAGACTGGTCCCCGGCACCGGTCGAGGCACCGACGAGCCGACGACGAAGGCCGGCAGACGAGCGAGCAACAGCAGGAGGCGGTTCCGGTGAAGATCCGGGTGGAGCGCGACGTACTCGCGGAGGCGGTGGCCTGGGCTGCCCGTAGCCTCCCGGCCCGGCCGCCGGTGCCCGTTCTCGCGGGCCTGCTGCTCAAGGCCGAAGAGGGCAAGCTGAGCCTCTCCGGCTTCGACTACGAGGTCTCGGCCCGGGTCTCCGTCGAGGCCGACGTGGAGGAGGACGGCACGGTCCTCGTCTCCGGTCGGCTGCTCGCCGACATCTGCCGCGCGCTCCCCAACCGTCCGGTGGAGATTTCCACAGACGGTGTACGGGCGACCGTCGTCTGCGGCTCCTCGCGGTTCACACTCCACACCCTGCCTGTGGAGGAGTACCCGGCGCTGCCGCAGATGCCGACCGCGACCGGCACCGTGCCCGGTGAGGTCTTCGCCTCCGCCGCCGCCCAGGTCGCCATCGCCGCCGGACGCGACGACACGCTGCCCGTGCTGACCGGTGTCCGCATCGAGATCGAGGGCGACCGCGTCACCCTGGCCTCCACCGACCGCTACCGCTTCGCGGTCCGCGAGTTCCTGTGGAAGCCGGAGGACCCGGAGGCCTCCGCAGTGGCCCTGGTGCCCGCGAAGACCCTGCTGGACACCGCGAAGTCCCTGACCAGCGGTGACACCGTCACCCTGGCGCTCTCCGGCTCCGGCCAGGGCGAGGGCCTCATCGGTTTCGAGGGCGCGGGCCGCCGTACCACCACCCGCCTGCTCGAGGGCGACCTGCCGAAGTACCGCACGCTCTTCCCGACCGAGTTCAACTCCGTCGCCGTGATCGAGACCGCCCCGTTCGTCGAGGCCGTCAAGCGCGTGGCCCTCGTCGCCGAACGGAACACCCCGGTCCGGCTGAGCTTCGAGCAGGGCGTGCTGATCCTGGAAGCCGGTTCCAGCGACGATGCACAGGCTGTGGAGCGTGTGGACGCGCAGCTGGAGGGCGACGACATCTCGATCGCCTTCAACCCGACCTTCCTGCTGGACGGCCTCAGCGCGATCGACTCGCCCGCCGCACAGCTCAGCTTCACCACCTCCACCAAGCCGGCGCTGCTCAGCGGCCGCCCGGCGGTGGACGCGGAAGCGGACGAGGCGTACAAGTACCTGATCATGCCGGTACGCCTCTCCGGTTGATACTTCGCAGGTCAGGCCCGGTTTCGCAGCTGCGGGACCGGGCCTGACCACGTGCGGGCAAAAGAGGGCTCGGCATTCCGTGCCCCGTAAGGCCGTGCCGCGCGGCCGGGCGTAGGCTCGGGGCCTGGGGTGTCCCCGGGAAGCTCGGGATCCCCGGCAAAGACGGCCACAACGCTTAAGGAACCACCTGATGGAGCTTGGTCTCGTCGGTCTCGGCAAGATGGGCGGCAACATGCGCGAGCGCATCCGCCGCGCAGGCCACACCGTCATCGGATACGACCGCAACCCGGACCTCGCCGATGTCCACAGCCTGCAGGAACTTGTGGACAGCCTGGAGGCCCCCCGCGTCGTGTGGGTGATGGTCCCCGCCGGGGCGGCGACCCAGTCCACCGTCGACGAGCTCGCCGAGCTGCTCTCGCCCGGCGACATCGTCGTCGACGGCGGCAACTCGCGCTGGACCGACGACGAGAAGCACGCCGGGGAACTGGCGGCCAAGGGCATCGGCTTCGTCGACTGCGGTGTCTCCGGCGGTGTCTGGGGCCTGGAGAACGGCTACGCCCTCATGTACGGCGGCAGCACGCAGGACGTGGCGCGCGTCCAGCCGGTCTTCGACGCCCTCAAGCCCGAGGGCGCGTTCGGCGCCGTACACGCCGGCAAGGTCGGGGCGGGCCACTTCGCCAAGATGGTCCACAACGGCATCGAGTACGCCATGATGCAGGCCTACGCCGAGGGCTGGGAGCTCTTGGAGAAGGTGGACTCGGTCACCGACGTCCGCGAGGTCTTCCGGTCCTGGCAGGAGGGGACGGTCATCCGTTCCTGGCTGCTGGACCTGGCCGTGAACGCCCTCGACGAGGACGAGCACCTGGAGCAGCTGCGCGGCTTCGCGCAGGACTCCGGCGAGGGCCGCTGGACGGTGGAGGCGGCGATCGACAACGCCGTGCCGCTGCCCGCGATCACCGCCTCGCTGTTCGCGCGGTTCGCGTCGCGCCAGGACGACTCCCCGCAGATGAAGATGATCGCCGCGCTGCGCAACCAGTTCGGCGGCCACGCGGTCGAAAAGGCCTAGCGGGGCACCGGCTGCAGCCGGAAGGCACACGGCAGCAGCCGCAGCACCACCGACAGCAGTACAGAAGTGAGAAGGAAGCCGGGGGAGGTCGGCGCCGCATGCACGTTTCGCATCTCTCGCTGGCCGACTTCCGCTCGTACGCCCGGGCCGAGGTTCCCCTCGACCCGGGCGTCACGGCTTTCGTGGGCCCCAACGGGCAGGGCAAGACCAATCTCGTCGAGGCGATCGGCTACCTGGCGACGCTGGGCAGCCACCGGGTCTCCTCGGACGCCCCGCTCGTACGGATGGGCGCGGACCGGGCGATCGTCCGCGCCGCCGTGACCCAGGGCGAGCGCCAGCAGCTGGTGGAGCTGGAGCTCAATCCGGGGCGGGCGAACCGGGCCCGGATCAACCGTTCCTCGCAGGTCCGGCCGCGGGACGTGCTGGGCATCGTCCGCACGGTCCTGTTCGCACCGGAGGACCTGGCCCTGGTCAAGGGCGACCCGGGGGAACGGCGCCGGTTCCTGGACGAACTGGTCACGGCGCGCTCGCCCCGGATGGCGGCGGTCCGCTCCGACTACGAGCGGGTGCTCAAGCAGCGCAACACCCTGCTGAAGTCCGCGGCGATGGCCCGCCGGCACGGCGGCCGCTCCATGGACCTCTCCACCCTGGACGTGTGGGACCAGCACCTCGCGCGCGCGGGCGCGGAGCTGCTGGCGCAGCGCCTCGACCTGATCGCGACCCTGCTGCCGCTGGCGGACAAGGCGTACGAGCAGCTCGCGCCCGGCGGCGGCCCCCTGGGCCTCGCGTACCGCTCCTCCGCGGGAGAGCCGGTGGACAGCGGGGAGGCACGGACCCGCGAGGCGCTGTACGGGGTGGTGCTGGGGGCCCTGTCGGAGGTGCGCAAGCAGGAGATCGAGCGGGGCGTGACCCTGGTCGGCCCGCACCGCGACGACGTGCTGCTGCGGCTGGGCGAGCTGCCGGCCAAGGGGTACGCGAGCCACGGCGAATCCTGGTCGTACGCGCTGGCCCTGCGGCTGGCCTCGTACGAGCTGCTGCGCTCGGAGGGCAGCGAGCCGGTGCTGATCCTGGACGACGTGTTCGCGGAACTGGACGCGCGGCGCCGGGAGCGGCTGGCGGAGCTGGTGGCGCCGGGCGAGCAGGTGCTGGTGACGGCGGCGGTGGACGACGACGTCCCCGGGGTGCTGGCGGGGGCGCGGTTCGGGGTGTCCGGTGGTGAGGTGACCCGGCTGTGAACGATCGGCGCAAGGATGCCCCCGGCTCCCAGGGGCCGCAGGGGCCGCAAGGTCCGCAGGACGCCCGTGAGCCCCGCAAGGCCCCGGAGGCCTCCGGCGTGGACCTCGCGCGCCAGGCCCTCGCGGCGGCGCGCGAGCAGGCGCGGGCCCGCGGCAACGCGGCGGCCGGCCGGAAGCGGCAGCAGCCGGGGCTGCGCTCGGGAGCGCGTGCGGACGGCCGCGACCCCATGCCGCTCATGGCCGCCCTGGACCGGCTGCGCACGGAGCGCGGCTGGGAGATGCCGATGGCGGTGGCGGGCGTGATGGAGCGCTGGCCGGAGATCGTCGGGCCGGAGATCGCGGCGCACTGTGAACCGGAGCGCTACGAGGACCGTGAACTGGTCGTCCGGTGCGATTCCTCGGCGTGGGCCGCCCAGCTGAAGCTGCTGGCTCCGCAGCTGGTCGCCCGGCTGAACGCGGATCTCGGCCAGGGGACGGTGCGGCTGATCAAGGTGCAGGGACCGGGCGGCAAGCCCAAGCGGTACGGGCCCTTGCGGGCGCCGGGCAGCACGGGCCCGGGGGACACGTACGGCTGAGCGGCCGCCCGCGCGGACCTGCTGCCGGAGCCCTCGGAACAGCGAGCACGGGTGGCGTCCCTCACGGTAGCGGGAGGTTGACAGCCCGAAGCGCTGGGTGCCCGTGTGAGCCTCTTTGAGCCCCTTCCCGGATATGGGGAGTCGGAGAGAGGAGGTTCAGGGCGGCACATGCGGACTCAGGTACCGGCAAACCCCCATTCATGTCGGCGGTACCGGTAGACTGAAGCGAATCCCGCCCGCTTGCGGGATCCCAGTTTCAGTACCGCTGACAAAAGCTGACAACGCAGATCGACGCAGCCGCTCCTGCTTGCATGCCTGCTGGCCCGGAGTTCGGCCTGTGCTGTGCCAGAAAGGGCGCTTCGTGGCCGATTCCGGCAACCCCAACGAGAAGAACGAGTCCACAGTCGACGGCGAGGCCGGGGGGGCGAACCAGTCCTCGTACACCGGCAGCAACATCCAGGTCCTGGAGGGCCTGGACGCGGTCCGCAAGCGGCCAGGCATGTACATCGGGTCGACGGGTGAGCGCGGTCTGCACCACCTCGTCTACGAGGTGGTCGACAACTCGGTCGACGAGGCGCTGGCCGGGCACGCGGACACCATCGACGTGACGATCCTCGCCGACGGCGGGGTGCGCGTGGTCGACAACGGCCGCGGCATCCCCGTCGACATCGTGCCGTCCGAGGGCAAGCCGGCCGTCGAGGTCGTGCTGACGGTCCTGCACGCGGGCGGCAAGTTCGGCGGCGGCGGCTACGCGGTCTCCGGCGGTCTGCACGGTGTGGGTGTCTCCGTCGTGAACGCCCTGTCGACGAAGGTCGCGGTCGAGGTCCGGCGTGACGGCTACCGCTGGACCCAGGACTACAAGCTCGGCGCCCCCACGGCGGCGCTGGCGAAGAACGAGGAGACCGACGCCACCGGCACCACGGTCACGTTCTGGGCCGACGGCGACATCTTCGAGACGACCGAGTACTCCTTCGAGACGCTCTCGCGGCGCTTCCAGGAGATGGCCTTCCTGAACAAGGGCCTGACCCTGTCGCTGACCGACGAGCGCGATTCGGCGAAGGCGACGGTCGGCGCGGACGACCCGGACGCGGACACGGCGGAGCCCACGGCGCGGACGGTGAAGTACTACTACGAGGGCGGCATCGTCGACTTCGTGAAGTACCTCAACTCCCGCAAGGGCGAGCTGATCCACCCGACGGTCATCGACGTCGAGTCCGAGGACAAGGAGCGGATGCTCTCGGTCGAGATCGCGATGCAGTGGAACTCGCAGTACACGGAGGGTGTCTACTCCTTCGCGAACACGATCCACACGCACGAGGGCGGTACGCACGAAGAGGGCTTCCGCGCGGCGCTGACCGGTCTGGTCAACCGCTACGCGCGCGAGAAGAAGCTGCTGCGCGAGAAGGACGACAACCTCGCGGGTGAGGACATCCGCGAGGGTCTGACGGCGATCATCTCGGTGAAGCTGGGCGAGCCGCAGTTCGAGGGCCAGACGAAGACCAAGCTGGGCAACACGGAGGCGAAGACCTTCGTGCAGAAGGTCGTCCACGAGCACCTCAACGACTGGTTCGACCGGAACCCGAACGAGGCCGCGGACATCGTCCGCAAGTCGATCCAGGCGGCCACCGCCCGCGTCGCGGCCCGCAAGGCCCGTGACCTGACCCGTCGCAAGGGTCTGCTGGAGAGCGCCTCGCTGCCGGGCAAGCTGAGCGACTGCCAGTCGAACGACCCGACGAAGTGCGAGATCTTCATCGTCGAGGGCGACTCGGCCGGCGGTTCCGCCAAGTCCGGCCGCAACCCGATGTACCAGGCCATCCTGCCGATCCGCGGCAAGATCCTGAACGTCGAGAAGGCGCGCATCGACAAGATCCTCCAGAACACCGAGGTCCAGGCGCTGATCAGCGCCTTCGGCACGGGTGTGCACGAGGACTTCGACATCGCCAAGCTCCGCTACCACAAGATCATCCTGATGGCGGACGCCGACGTCGACGGCCAGCACATCAACACCCTGCTGCTGACCTTCCTGTTCCGCTTCATGCGGCCGCTGGTCGAGGCCGGGCACGTGTACCTGTCGCGTCCCCCGCTCTACAAGATCAAGTGGGGCCGGGACGACTTCGAGTACGCGTACTCCGACCGCGAGCGCGACGCCCTGGTGGAGCTCGGCAAGCAGAACGGCAAGCGGATCAGGGAAGACTCGATCCAGCGCTTCAAGGGTCTGGGCGAGATGAACGCCGAGGAACTGCGCGTCACCACGATGGACGTGGACCACCGCGTCCTCGGACAGGTCACCCTGGACGACGCGGCGCAGGCCGACGACCTGTTCTCGGTGCTGATGGGTGAGGACGTCGAAGCACGGCGCTCCTTCATCCAGCGCAACGCCAAGGACGTTCGCTTCCTCGACATCTGAGTCGGTCCCTGCTGACCGCCTGAAAGGACTTCTGACCAGCGATGGCCGACGAAACCACCCAGCCCGCCAAGAACGCAGAGAACCCTGAGGAGGAGCAGCCCGTGCTGCGCATCGAGCCCGTCGGGCTCGAGACGGAGATGCAGCGCTCCTACCTCGACTACGCGATGTCCGTCATCGTGTCCCGCGCCCTGCCGGACGTACGGGACGGCCTCAAGCCGGTCCACCGGCGCGTGCTGTACGCGATGTACGACGGCGGCTACCGGCCCGAGAAGGGCTTCTACAAGTGCGCCCGCGTCGTCGGTGACGTCATGGGCACCTACCACCCGCACGGCGACTCCTCGATCTACGACGCCCTGGTCCGCCTGGCCCAGCCGTGGTCGATGCGGATGCCGCTGGTGGACAGCAACGGCAACTTCGGCTCTCCGGGCAACGACCCGGCGGCCGCGATGCGCTACACCGAGTGCAAGCTGATGCCGCTGGCCATGGAGATGCTCCGGGACATCGACGAGGAGACCGTCGACTTCACGGACAACTACGACGGCCGCAACCAGGAGCCCACGGTCCTGCCGGCCCGCTTCCCGAACCTGCTGGTCAACGGCAGCGCCGGCATCGCGGTCGGGATGGCCACCAACATCCCGCCGCACAACCTCCGCGAGGTCGCGGCGGGCGCGCAGTGGGCGCTGGAGCACCCGGAGGCCACGCACGAGGAGCTGCTCGACGCGCTCCTGGAGCGGATCAAGGGCCCTGACTTCCCGTCGGGCGCCCTGGTCGTCGGCCGCAAGGGCATCGAGGAGGCGTACCGGACGGGACGCGGCTCCATCACGATGCGCGCGGTGGTGGAGGTCGAGGAGATCCAGAACCGCCAGTGCCTGGTGGTCACGGAACTCCCGTACCAGACCAACCCCGACAACCTCGCGCAGAAGATCGCGGACCTGGTCAAGGACGGGAAGGTCGGCGGCATCGCCGACGTCCGCGACGAGACCTCCTCGCGGACCGGCCAGCGCCTGGTGATCGTCCTGAAGCGCGACGCGGTCGCCAAGGTCGTGCTGAACAACCTCTACAAGCACACCGACCTGCAGACGAACTTCGGCGCGAACATGCTGGCGCTCGTCGACGGGGTGCCGCGCACGCTGTCGATCGACGCCTTCATCCGCCACTGGGTGACGCACCAGATCGAGGTCATCGTCCGGCGTACGCGCTTCCGCCTGCGCAAGGCGGAGGAGCGGGCCCACATCCTGCGCGGCCTGCTCAAGGCTCTGGACGCGATCGACGAGGTCATCGCGCTCATCCGGCGCAGCAACACGGTCGAGATCGCGCGCGAGGGCCTGATGGGCCTCCTGGAGATCGACGAGATCCAGGCGAACGCCATCCTCGAGATGCAGCTGCGGCGCCTCGCCGCCCTGGAGCGGCAGAAGATCGTCGCCGAGCACGACGAGCTCCAGGCCAAGATCAACGAGTACAACGCGATCCTGGCCTCCGAGGAGCGCCAGCGCTCGATCGTCAGCGAGGAACTGGCCGCGATCGTCGAGAAGTTCGGCGACGACCGGCGTTCCAAGCTGGTGCCCTTCGACGGCGACATGTCCATGGAGGACCTGATCGCCGAAGAGGACATCGTCGTCACCATCACGCACGGCGGCTACGTCAAGCGGACCAAGACCGAGGACTACCGCTCGCAGAAGCGCGGCGGCAAGGGCGTGCGCGGCACGAAGCTGAAGCAGGACGACCTGGTCGACCACTTCTTCGTGTCCACCACGCACCACTGGCTGCTGTTCTTCACGAACAAGGGCCGGGTCTACCGTTCGAAGGCGTACGAGCTGCCGGACGCCGGCCGCGACGCCCGCGGGCAGCACGTGGCGAACCTGCTGGCCTTCCAGCCGGACGAGAAGATCGCGCAGATCCTCGCCGTCCGCGACTACGAGGCCGCGCCCTACCTGATCCTGGCCACCAAGGGCGGCCTGGTGAAGAAGACGGCGCTCAAGGACTACGACTCGCCCCGTTCGGGCGGTGTCATCGCGATCAACCTCCGGGAGACCGAGGACGGCAGCGACGACGAGCTGATCGGTGCCGAGCTGGTGTCCGCCGAGGACGACCTCCTGCTGATCAGCAGGAAGGCGCAGTCGATCCGCTTCACGGCGACCGACGACGCGCTGCGCCCGATGGGCCGGGCGACCTCGGGCGTGAAGGGCATGAGTTTCCGCGGGGGTGACGAACTGCTCTCCATGAGCGTGGTCCGGCCCGGTACGTTCGTCTTCACCGCGACCGACGGCGGCTACGCCAAGCGGACGCCGGTCGACGAGTACCGCGTCCAGGGCCGTGGCGGTCTGGGCATCAAGGCTGCCAAGATCGTGGAGGACCGCGGGTCCCTCGTCGGGGCACTCGTGGTGGACGAAACGGACGAAATCCTTGCCATCACGCTCAGCGGTGGTGTGATTCGTACGCGCGTCAACGAAGTGAGGGAGACCGGCCGTGACACCATGGGCGTCCAGCTGATCAACCTGGGCAAGCGCGATGCCGTGGTGGGCATCGCTCGCAATGCAGAGGCCGGTCAGGAAGCTGACGAGGTCGATGAGATCGAGACAGAGACCGGGACCGAAGCGGCCGATGCACCGGCCGCCGAGGCCGCCGAGGGCACGCAGCCTTCGGCTGGGGAGCACGAGGAGTAAGTCGTGAGTGGAGCCACGGGCGCCGGACCGGCCAAGACTGGAGCGAATGGTGCCCGTGGCCCCGCCGCGGACTCCCAGGGGGGAACCGTGACGGACACCCGAGGGCCGAAGTCGCAGGCGGCCGCCGGAGCCGGCCAGGACGGGCCGGCGCAGCCGTACCAGCCGCCGCAGGCCTACGCGGCCCCCTCCGGCCCGGGGGCGCCGCGCGGCGGCTCCGCGGCCGCCGCGCAGCGCAAGCCGCGCACGGGGGCCCGTACGGCGCCCAGGACGCGCAAGGCGCGGCTGCGGGTGGCCAAGGCCGACCCGTGGTCGGTGATGAAGGTCAGCTTCCTGCTGTCGATCGCGCTGGGCATCTGCACCGTCGTGGCGGCCGCGGTGCTGTGGATGGTCATGGACGCGATGAGCGTCTTCTCGACCGTCGGCGGCACGATCAGCGAGGCGACCGGATCGAACGAGAGCAACGGGTTCGACCTCCAGTCGTTCCTGTCGCTGCCCCGCGTACTGATCTTCACCTCGGTGATCGCGGTGATCGACGTGGTGCTGGCGACGGCGCTGGCGACGCTGGGCGCGTTCATCTACAACCTGTCGGCAGGCTTCGTGGGCGGCGTGGAGCTCACGCTGGCCGAGGACGAATGACCCGCTGACTGACCTGCGGGGACGTCCCCGCGGAACGGATTTTGGCCCTGCCGGGTGTGTGCGCTAACCTTCAGGAGTCAGCGCGCAGCGCGGATGGGGCTATAGCTCAGTTGGTTAGAGCGCATCCCTGATAAGGATGAGGCCACAGGTTCAAATCCTGTTAGCCCCACAGTGTCGAAGACCCCCAGGCCCCAGGCCTGGGGGTCTTTGTCGTCGGGCCAGTTGAGGGCTCACCAGGTAACCGATCGGTATCGGCCGGTGTGTATTGTTGGGCGCCAGAAGTCCCCTACGTCAACGAAAGACGAGGTCGCGCGGTGAAGAAGCTGCTCCTGGTCGCACTGGCCGCCATCGGCGGGCTCCTCGTGTACCGCCAGATCCAGGCGGACCGCGCCGAGCAGGACCTGTGGACGGAGGCAACTGACTCCGTGCCCTCTGGTTCCGGTGTGTGAGACCGAAGGCTGATCCCATGAAGCCCCGGCTGCCGCTGCGGCCGGGGCTTTGTGCTGTTCTGTGACGAAAAATTACGTTATGCAAAGATTTGGCTTGCGTTAGCAAAGTCGGGGTGGGCGTGATGGGTCGGGTACGGACGCGGCTGCGGGCCGGAGCCGTGGTGGGGGCGGCGGCCCTGGGTGTGGCAGGCGGTCCGCAGGGGGCGGCGCACGCGGACGGGGCGGCCCCGCAGCCGGCCCCGGCGTACCGGGCCGCGGACGGCGCCGAGCCGGTCGAGGGCAAGCCCTCCACGGCGGACGCCCCGGAGATCAAGTCCGGTGGCGTCTACGCGGACACGCTCGCCCCCGGGGAGCGCGTGTACCGGCTCGTGCTGGCGAAGGACGAGTCCAACGTCTACGTGTCCGCCGTGGTCCGGCCCGCTGCGGGCGCGAAGGTGACCGGCAGCGACGGCATCGAGGTGGAGGTCATGACCACCGCCGGCCGCTCCTGCCCGGAGAGCACCGGCCGCGCGAACTTCGGCTACGACCCGGTGCCCGTCAGCGCCGTGGGCGTCCGCCGGGGCTCGGAGGACGACGACTGCGCGCCCGCCGGCGTCTACTACGCGAAGGTGACCCGTACCGCGGCGAAGGGCTCCGACCAGAGCCCCTGGCCGCTGGAGCTCAAGGTCCAGCGGGAGCCCGGCCGCGGCGCGGGCGCCCCGACCGCCGCGCCCAGCACCTGGCCCTCGGGGGCGCCGGACCTGCCCGGGACCGAGGCGGTGCCCCGTACCGGCGGCACGGGCTTCAACGACGCCCGCGCGCTGGGCTCCGGGGTGTGGCGCGACGAGATGCGGCCCGGGCAGACCCGCTTCTACCGGGTCCCGCTCGACTGGGGCCAGCAGCTGGGCCTGAGCGCCGAACTGGCCGCCGCCAAGCTGACCAAGCAGTACGGCTCCGCCTCCAACGGGCTCACCGTGTCCCTGTACAGCCCCTACCGCGGGCTGGTCTCGTACAAGGACGTCTCCTACGACGGCAAGCAGGCCGCGGTCACCCTGGAGGAGACCGCGCCCGTCGCCTACGAGAACCGTTTCTCCAGGGACACGGACGTCCAGCGTGCGGGGATCGCGGGCTGGTACTACGTCGCGGTGACGATGGGCGGGAAGGTCGCCGACTTCACCGAGGACGCGGTCCCCGTGCCGCTGACCCTGCGGCTGGACGTCGCCGGCACCCCCGCCGGGGCGCCCGCGTACAAGGAGAGTCCGGCCGCCGGGGGGTTCGGCGTCGCGGCCGGGGACCGGGACGCCGCGAAGCGGGGCCTGACGGCGCCGGAGGCGGCCGAGGCCGCCGACGAGCAGTCCGTGATGCGGGCCGTGGCCGCGGCGGGGTTCTCCGCCGGGACGCTGCTGCTGCTCGCCCTGGGCGGCTGGACGCTGCTCGCGCGGCGCGGCCGCGGCGCTACAGCCGGGTGAGGGCCCAGGTGCCCACGGCGAAGCAGAGCAGCGCCAGCGCGAGGATCCCGGCGGTCACCTTCGCCGGCGGCGGTGCGACGCCCGCGCGGGCCGCCGGGCTCACCGCGGTGACGGGCTCCGCAAGCGGGGCGGGCGCCACCGGCGGCGGCAGGTGGAAACTGCCGGTCTCCGAGGGCCCGTAGGAGGGCGCGGGGGCGGGGAACGGGGCCGGTGCCGCCGGGTGCACGGCGGCACCGAAGGCGCCGGCCGCCGCCGGGGCGGTACCGCGGGGATCGGTACGGGTGGCCTCCGCCGACAGGGGCGAGGCCGTGGGGGCGCCGGGCACGGCACCGGCGGCCGTGTGGGTGCCCGGCGCCGCGCCGGCGGCCGTGGGGGCCCCCGGGGTCACCGCGGCCGTGCTCCGGGGCCCCTGGGGGCCGAATCCGGCGGGGAGCGGGCCGAGTTGGTCGAACACCTCCACCGGGTCCTCGTCCGGTCCGGGCGGCGGCAGCAGCTCCACGGCCCCGGCGAGGGCCTTGCGGGCCCCCGTGGCCGTACGGAAGCGGCTCTGCGGGTCCGGCTGCAGGAGACCGGCGAGGACGTCCCACAGGGGCGCGGGGACGCGCTCCGGCGGGCCGGGGGTGCCGTGCGCGAGGAAGTGCTCCACCAGGGCCCGGGAATCGGGCTTGCGGCCCTGCAGGAGGTACAGGGCGACCAGTCCGACGGCGAAGAGGTCCGCGGGGAAGTCCGGTTCGGCGCCCATGAGTTGTTCCGGGGCGAAATAACCCGGCGTACCGACGACGTAGTCGGTCTCGGTCAGGCGCGGTTCGCCCTTGCGCATCGAGATGCCGAAGTCGGACAGCCGCAGGTGCGGCCGTGCGGTTCCGGTGGCCTCCATCAGGATGTTGGCCGGTTTGATGTCGCGGTGGACCACGCCCTCCGCGTGGACCGCCGCCAGCCCCGACAGGAGCTGGTCGAGCAGCGCGCACACGAAACGGGGCGGCAGCGGCCCGTAGTCCCCGATCACGTGGCCCAGGGAACCTCCGCCGACCAGGTCCATGGTGAAGAGGACCTTGTCGTCGTCCGCCGCCCAGCTGGCCGGGGCCAGCACGTGCGGGTGGTCGATGCGCAGGGCCTGCTCCCGCACGAAGCGCAGGAGCGTGTGGGCGTCGCTCTGCAGGAGGACCTTGGCGGCCACGTAACGGCGGCGCCGGTGGTCCCAGGCGCGCCAGACGGCGCCCGCGCCACCGCGCCCGATCGGATCGATCAGCTCGTACCGACCGGCGAAGACCTCACCCATCGCTGTGCCCGTCCCCCGTCACCCGTCGTCCGCTGCCGTGCGTGTCAGTTCTGGTGGGCCTCGTAGTGGGCGACCGCGTCGGCGGTGCGGCCCGCCCCGTACACCCGGAGGAACTCTGCCAGTTCCGGATGGCTGGGGGCGAGGGAGTCCGCCGCGTCGATGATGTCGCCGGCCGCGGAGACCGAGCGCAGAAGCGACTGGATCTCCCGTACGACGCGCTTGACGGTGGGGGCGCCCGAGCCGGTGGCGGTCTGCCCGCTGCTGCTGAGGACGGAGCCCCCCTGGGTCTTCTTGATCTCGTCCATCCGGTCGGTGGCCTCCGCCGCGCTGACGCTCCCGTCGGCCACCTGGCCTGCGAGGTCCTGGAGGGCCTGGACGCGCTGGACGACGGCAGGATTGCCGATCTTGGCGCGCTGGCCGCTCATCAGCTGGGACAGCATGGGCGCCGACAGTCCGAGGACGGCAGCGAGGCGGGCCTGGTTCAGACCGAGATCATCTATGAGCCGGCGGAAGAGGGCTCCGAGGGGCTCCCCGTACCAACTGCGCTGAAGCTCTCTGGCTCTGGCCGTAGCCTCTTGCTGAACTGCGTCCACGCGTCCTACTCCCCTTCGCTGGTGCGAACCTCGCGAGCATCTTACGGAGAGTGGTCGCGGGGCGGGAGTCCCTATCATTTTGCGGGATGAGGGGGTACACCCGGTACTCTGTTCTGCGGAACGGCCGCTCCCCGTCCGGGGCACGGTCACGCCCGTTTCACGGGGCCTTAGCTCAGTTGGTAGAGCGCTGCCTTTGCAAGGCAGATGTCAGGAGTTCGAATCTCCTAGGCTCCACAATCAAAGACCCTCTGACCTGCGGAAACGCAGTCAGGGGGTCTTTTTGTCCTCCGGGGCCGACCGGGTCCGTCCCCCGGACGGCCCAGTCACTGGGCCGGGCGGGGCCCGGTGGCCGAGAGTGGGGGAAGGCATCGCGCCGAGGGGGCGAACCACGCCGGAGGCGTACAGACATGGGACTCTTCGACTTCCTGAAGTCCGACAAGAAGAAGCAGCACGAGGCCGCCGAGAAGACGCAGGAGCAGGTGCAGCAGCAGGCGTCCGCGGCGGCGAGGCCCGCGAGCCCGGCGGCCGACGCGGCCTCGGCCACCCGGGCCGCCGCCGAGCGGATGGCGGCCGCCGCACCGCCCAAGCCCGCGCCGAAGGCCGCGCCGGCCATGCCGACCCCTTCGTCCGCCGCGCACAAGGCCGTGCCCGCCACGCCCGGGCGGGCCGGGATGCCGCCGAAGCCCGCCGCGGCCGCCACCCGGCCAGGGGCCCCGCACACGCCGACGCCCGCCTCGGCGGCGCACAAGGCCGTGCCCGCCAGCCCGGTCAAGCCGGCGCCCGCCGCCGAGAAGCGCACGTACACCGTCAGGCCCGGTGACTCGCTCTCCGCGATCGCCCGCCGCGAGCTGGGCAACGAGGCCCGCTGGCGCGAGCTCTACGCCATGAACAAGGGCGTCGTCGGCCCCGACCCGGACCTCATCCGCCCCGGCATGGTGCTCACCCTCCCGTAGCGGGGCCTCGCGCGTCTCGGGGGCGGCAGGCCGAAGGGGCCCGGATCCTTTTGCCGGATCCGGGCCCCTTCGGCCACGAGCGCGGGGGCTGCCCGTCCTCAGAGCTGCTTGTCCTCCGCGGTACCGGAGCCCACCTCGCGCTCCTTCGCCGCCAGCTCGTCGTCGAAGCTCGCCGGCTCGGCGTCGCGCCCCGACAGCTCGGTGGCTGCCGGGGGCTCGACGAGCCAGTCGGGGTTCGACTGCTGGTCCCACCACTTCCACGCCGCGAAGGCGCCGCCCGCGAGCAGGCCGACCAGCGCCACGCCCTTGAGCAGGCGCCCCGTACGGGCCCGCCGCTCGTGGCGGCGCACCAGCCGCTGGATCTCCTTGGGCGACACCTGGCCGCGCAGCGCCAGCACCGCAGCCGTCGACCGGGAAGCGGCCTCCTCGGCCACCGGCTGGGCCGCCGCGATCGCACTCTCGATCCGCGGCTGGGTGTAGTCGGCCGCCTGCCGGGCCGCGATGCGGGTCTGCCGCACCGCCTTGGTCGCCGCCCGGTCCACGTGGGGCGGCACGTGGGCGCGCGCCGCCTTGATCCGTGGATGCAGGTGGCACTCGTAGGTCGTTCGGGCCTGCCGTGCGGCCTCGCCGGCCGCGTACGACATCTTGGGCGCCAGCCGCTCATTCGCCTCATGCGCGTAATGCACCGCGGCATCCTTGGCGGACTCTGCGTAGGGCGCCACCACTTCCGCCGCGTGCCTCACACTCTCCTTGGCGCTCTCGGCTGCCAGGCGCACGCTGTCCTTGCCGGTCACGGGATCCTCCTCCTCGGTGGCGGACACAGATTCACCTTTCCACCCTTTGTCGGATCATGCCTGCCCTGTTGCCCCCGGGCATGCGTGACAGGGCATGCGAGTGGGCGATTTTCTGTGCTCCGCTGCGCTCCGTGCGAGGATCTGACCGACAGTGATGACGAGGGAAGGCAGATCCGTGGCCGAGAAGCTCTACGCCACCCTGAAGACGAACCGCGGCGACATCGAGATCGAGCTGTTCCCGAACTTCGCTCCCAAGACCGTCCGGAACTTCGTGGAGCTGGCCACGGGTGCCCGCGAGTGGACCCGCCCCACCGACGGCCAGAAGACCACGGACCCGCTCTACGACGGCACCGTCTTCCACCGCGTCATCAGCGGCTTCATGATCCAGGGCGGCGACCCGCTCGGCAACGGGACCGGCGGCCCGGGCTACCAGTTCGCCGACGAGTTCCACCCCGACCTGGCCTTCACCAAGCCCTACCTGCTGGCCATGGCGAACGCGGGCCCGGGCACCAACGGCTCGCAGTTCTTCATCACCGTCGCCCCCACCGCCTGGCTCACGCGCAAGCACACCATCTTCGGCGAGGTCACCGACAAGGCCGGCCGGGCGGTCGTGGACGCCATCGCCGGCGCCCCCACCAACCCGCGCACCGAGCGTCCCCTGGACGACGTGATCATCCAGTCCGTCGTCGTCGAGAAGCGCTGACCGGTCCGGATCAGGCCGGGAACCTTCCGCCCGGCCCGTCCGTCCTCGATACATACCGGACCGGCGGGGGGCACCCCCTGCCCCGCAGCTGACCGAGGGGACCGATGGACACCGACCGTCTGCCGGGCTGCTACCGCCACCCGGACCGCGACACGGGCATCAGCTGCACCCGCTGCGAGCGCCCGATCTGCACCGACTGCATGATCAGCGCCTCGGTCGGCTTCCAGTGCCCCGAGTGCGTCCGCGAGGGCTCGGGTACGGGGCACCGGCCCGCCGCCGGCGCGCCGCGCACCCTCGCGGGCGGGACGGTGGCCGCGGATCCCCAGCTCGTCACCAAGGTGCTGATCGGGATCAATGCCGCGGTGTTCTTCGTGGGGCTGGTCGCCCCGGCCGTGGTGATCCGGCTGGAGCTGCTCGGCCGCTACCGCGAGTTCCTCGGCGGTCCCGTCGAAGGGATCTCCACCGGCGAGTACCACCGGCTGCTGAGCTCGGTGTTCCTGCACGTCGAGTGGTGGCACATCATCGGCAACATGATCGGCCTGTGGGTCATCGGCGGCCCGCTGGAGGCAGCGCTGGGCCGGGCCCGCTACCTCGCCGTCTACCTGCTGTCGGGCCTGGGCGGAAGCGCCCTCGTCTATCTGCTGACGGCGCCGAACACCCCGACGCTCGGAGCGTCGGGCGCCGTCTTCGGGCTGCTCGGCGCCACCGTCGTCCTGGTCCGCCGCCTGCGGTACGAGATGCGCCCGGTCATCATCATGGTCGGCCTGATGCTGGTGCTGACCTTCGTGCCCCTCGGCGGGTCGCTGAACGTCTCCTGGCAGGCCCATGTCGGCGGTCTGGTCACCGGCGCCCTGGTCGGGCTGGGCATGCTCCGGCCCGCCACCGGCAGGAACCGCGCGCTCATCCAGTGGGGGACCTGTGTGGCGGTGTTCCTGCTGGTGGGCGCGGTGATCCTGGCCCGCACGGCCGAACTCACGGCGCTCACCTGATCACACCGGCGTCAACTCTCCACAGAGTTATCCACAGATCTTCTGTCTTTTCCTCAGGTGTGGATGACGCTGTGGATAACTCATGGGGAGAGCTTCCGTCAGAGACCGGTTGGTGCTACTTCCACTGCGTGGACACGCCGAATCCCGCCGCGATGAAGCCGAAACCGACCACGATGTTCCAATTGCCCAGCGCCTCGACGGGCAGCTGGGTATCGGTCACGTAGAAGACGACGATCCAGGCGAGTCCGATCAGGAAGAACGCCAGCATGACCGGGGCGACCCAGCTGCGGTTCGTCAGCCTGATGGCCTGCGCCTGCCTCGCCGGCGGCGGCGTGTAGTCGTCCTTCTTGCGGATACGTGACTTCGGCACGAGGGGCTCTCCTGTCGATGCGCTGGGGACCTTGCCTGCCCCGGGCGTCCGTTAGCGTAGTGGACCTGTGGCGTTGAAGGAGAAGGGTACGTTGAGCGATTCCGACGACTCCTCCGCGGGTCCCCGTCGCCGTGCCAGACCGGTCCGGCTGCTGACGGCCGCCGTCTTCGCCCTGGCCGGGCTCATCTTCGTCACCAGTTTCAACACCTCCAAGGGTACGAACATCCGCACGGACGCGTCACTCCTCCGGCTGTCCGACCTCATCGAGGAGCGCAGCCACAGCAACGCCGAGCTGGAGGAGACCACCGGAGCGGTCCGCAGCCGGGTGGACGCCCTCGCCGAGCGCGACGACGGACGGACCAGGGCCGAGGACGCCGAGATGGCGGCCCTGCGCGCCGCCGCGGGCACCGAGGAGCTGTCCGGCAAGGGGCTGACGGTCACCCTCAACGATGCCCCGCCGAACGCCACCGCCCGCATCCCGAACGTGCCCGAGCCGCACCCCAACGACCTGGTGATCCACCAGCAGGACCTCCAGGCCGTGGTGAACGCGCTCTGGCAGGGCGGCGCCGAGGGCATCCAGGTCATGGACCAGCGGCTGATCTCCACCAGCGCGGTGCGCTGCGTGGGCAACACCCTGATCCTCCAGGGCCGGGTGTACTCGCCTCCGTACAAGGTCTCGGCGGTCGGCGACCCGGGCGCGCTGCGCAAGGCCCTCGCGGCCTCCCCGGCCCTGCAGAACTACCAGCTGTACGTGAACGCGTACGGCCTCGGCTGGAAAGTCGACGAGCACAGGGCGCTGACACTTCCCGGCTACTCCGGCACAGTGGACCTCCACTATGCGAAGCCGGTGGCGGCCACGCCGTGAACGACCACGCCCTGACGTCGTACTGCGCCTGGTGGTACGGACGTTCAGCGAGGTGTGCCTGACGGCGGGCACGCTGATCGTGCTCTTCGTGGCGTACGTCCTGCTGTGGACCGGGGTCAGGGCGGACCGGGCCATGGACGGCGAGATGGAGCGGCTGCGCCACCACTGGTCGGCAGCGGCCGGGGCCGCCCCGCAGTCCTCCCCGTCCTTCCCGTCCCTCCCGCCCTCCCCCTCCCCCGCGCAGCCGGCCCCCGTCCCGCCGGAGCCGGCCGCCTACCCCGCGGGCAGGGCCTTCGCCGAGATGTACGTCCCGCGCTTCGGCCCCGACTGGAACAAGCCCGTCCTGGAGGGCACCGGCACCGAACTGCTGAAGAAGGGCCTGGGCCACTACGAGGGCACCGCGCGGCTCGGGGGGACGGGGAACTTCGCGGTCGCGGGACACCGGCGGACCCACGGCGACCCCTTCAAGGACTTCCCCCGGCTGCGCGCGGGCGACGCCGTGATCCTCAAGGACGCGACGACCTGGTACACCTACACGATCCGCGGCGGGCCCCTGCGCACCCTGCCGACCGAGGTCGGGGTGGTCGACCCGGTCCCGCAGCGCTCGCCGTTCACCACCCCCGGCCGGTACCTGACGCTGACGACCTGCGATCCCGAGTGGGGCCACAGCCACCGGCTGGTCGTCTGGGCCGAGCTGACCGGGACCCGGACCGCGGCGCAGGGCAGGCCGGAGGGTTTGCCGAGCTGACCCCCCTGGTCGGGCCGCTGCCTTTAGTCTGTTCGCGTACCGCCCCTGCGGTGCGGGACGATCGTGGACGGAAAAGGAATCAGACGGAATGTACGGCTGGATCTGGCGGCATCTGCCGGGCAACGCGTGGGTGCGCGCGCTGATCTCACTCGTACTGGTCCTCGCGGTGGTGTTCGTGCTGTTCCAGTACGTCTTCCCGTGGGCCGAGCCGCTCCTCCCGTTCAACGATGTGACGGTGGACGAGGGATCGGGAGTCACTCCGTGAGCGCGCGCATTCTGGTCGTGGACAACTACGACAGCTTTGTCTTCAACCTGGTCCAGTACCTCTACCAGCTCGGCGCCGAATGCGAGGTGCTGCGCAACGACGAGGTGGAGCTCTCGCACGCGCAGGACGGCTTCGACGGGGTCCTGCTGTCCCCCGGCCCGGGCACGCCGGAAGAGGCGGGGGTCTGCGTCGACATGGTCCGGCACTGCGCCACGACGGGCGTCCCGGTCTTCGGCGTGTGTCTCGGCATGCAGTCCATGGCGGTCGCGTACGGAGGGGTCGTGGGCCGGGCCCCCGAACTGCTCCACGGAAAGACCTCGCCCGTGGTGCACGAGGGGCTGGGGGTCTTCGCGGGCCTGCCGTCGCCGTTCACCGCGACGCGCTACCACTCCCTCGCCGCCGAGCCGCTGACCCTCCCCGGCGCGCTGGAGGTCACGGCACGGACGGAGGACGGGATCATCATGGGGCTGCGCCACCGGGAGCACGACGTGGAAGGCGTGCAGTTCCACCCCGAGTCGGTGCTGACCGAGTGGGGCCACCGGATGCTCGCGAACTGGCTGGTGCGCTGCGGTGACACGGGTGCCGTGGAGCGCTCGGTGGGGCTGGCCCCGGTGGTGGGCAAGGCCGTCGCGTGACGGCGGTCGCGCCGTCCGCGCCCACCGAGGGCCGGGCCGCGCGGCGCAGGGCGGCCCAGGAGGCCGCGAAACGGGCCGCCAGACGCACGCGCAGGCGCGGCGGGCGGCGGCGCAGGCGGCCGGTGTCGGGCGGGCCGCTGGTCGTCGCGAGCCGGCTGGGCGGGGAGCTGTTCATCACGCTGGGCCTGGTGATGCTGCTGTTCGTCGCCTACCAGCTCTGGTACACGAACCTGCTGGCGCAGCGCACGGCGGACGGGGCGGCCGGCTCGCTGGAGCAGACGTGGGAGCGCCAGGCGGGGGCGGGCGGGCCGGGCGGCGCGGCGGCCGCGCCGCCGGTGTCGGCCTTCGAGCCCGGGCAGGGCTTCGCCATCCTGCACATCCCCAAGCTGGACGTGAAGGTGCCCGTGGCGGAGGGCATCAGCAAGCCGAAGGTGCTGGACCGCGGGATGGTCGGGCACTACAGCGAGGGTGCGCTGAAGACCGCGATGCCGGCGGACCCGCAGGGGAACTTCGCGGTGGCCGGACACCGCAACACGCACGGCGAGCCGTTCCGCTTCATCAACCGGCTGGTGCCGGGGGACCCCGTCGTCGTCGAGACGCGGGACGCCTACTACACGTACGAGACGACCTCGTCGCTGGCGCAGACGCCGCCGAGCAACGTGGCGGTGCTGAAGCCCGTCCCGGAGGGGTCCGGGTTCACGTCCCCGGGCCGGTACCTCACGATGACGACCTGCACCCCCGAGTTCACCAGCACCTATCGGATGATCGTATGGGGCAGGATGACCGAGGAACGCCCCCGCAGCCAGGGCCCGCCGCCCGCGCTGGACACCCCGTAGCCGCCCGAAGGACGAATCAGCAGTGTCTCGTGCCCGCCGTCGCCGCGCCGCCGCGCCGCCGCCCCACCGCAGTGTGCTCGCCGGGTTCCTGAGCCTGCTGGGCGAGGTCCTGATCACGGTCGGCCTGGTGCTCGGCCTGTTCGTGGCCTACTCCCTGTGGTGGACGAACGTCCTCGCGGACCGGCAGGCGTCGGCCCGTGGCGACCAGATCCGCCAGCAGTGGCAGACGCCGTCCGGCGGTTCCGCGCCCGTGGAACCGGGGGCGCTCGACACCAAGGACGGCGTCGGGTTCCTGCACGTACCGGCCATGGAGAACGGTGAGGTGCTGGTCAAGGCGGGCACGTCGCCGGAGGTCCTGAACCACGGCGTCGCGGGCTACTACACGGAGCCGGTGAAGTCGGCGCTGCCGTGGGACGAGAAGGGGAACTTCTCCCTCGCCGCCCACCGGGACGGCCACGGCGCGAAGTTCCACAACATCGACAAGGTGCAGAACGGCGACGCGATCGTCTTCGAGACCCGGGACACCTGGTACGTGTACAAGGTCTTCGCCGAGCTGCGCCAGACGTCCAAGTACAACGTGGACGTGATCAACCCGGTCCCGAAGGAGTCGGGCAGGACCTCCCCGGGCCAGTACATCACGCTGACCACCTGCACCCCGGTGTACACCTCGAAGTACCGGTACATCGTGTGGGGCGAGCTGGTGCGCACGGACAAGGTGGACGCGCAGCGCACGCTGCCGCCCGAGCTGCGCTGACGCACCCGCGCCGGCCTCCCCGGCCCGCCCGTCCCGGGAGGCTCCGCAAAGGCCCCTGCGGCCCGCTGTGACGCCATGGAAAAGGTCCGGTCCCCTCCCTGGGGGACCGGACCTCTCGCGGGTGCGGGACGGGGGCCGCTAGCGGCCGCCGCCGCCCGTCAGGCCTCCGAAGAAGCCGCCGTTCCCGCCGTTGCCGTTGTTCCCGCCGTTGTTGTTCCCGCCGTCCTGCTGGCCACCACCCGGCAGTGTGGCGACGTTGACGGTCCCGCCGGTGGCGATCGGCGAGTTCGCGGGCGGGTCCGACTGGACGACGAAGGCGTTGTCGTCCGACGGGCCGCTGATGACACGGCCGAAGACCAGTCCCTTGGCGGCCAGTTCCGCCTTGGCCTGGGCGACGGTCTTGCCCACCAGAGCCGGCACCTGGGTCGCCTGCGCGGCCTTGGCGATCGTGATGTTGACCGACTTGCCGACCTCGATCTGCTCGCCCGGAGCGAACTGCTGCTCGGTGACCGTCTTCGGGACGGCGCCCGGGGCCTCGCTCTCCGTGGTGCTGCCGAGCTTGAGCTTGACGTCGGAGAGGGCCTTGGCCGCCTGTTCCTTCGTCTTGCCCTTCAGGTCGGGGACGACCGCCTTCGTCTGCTCCTTGGCGACCGTGAGGGTGACGGTGGAGCCCTCTTCGGCCTCGTTGCCGCTCTTGGGGTTCTGTTCGAGCACGATGCCCGGAGTCTGGTCGGACTCCTGGGGCTTGCGCTCGACCTGGAAGCCCTTGTCCTTCAGGAGCTTCTCGGCCTCTTCGTACTTCATTCTGAGCACGTCGACGACCGGCACCTTCGGAGAGCCGGAGGAGACCTTCACCTTGACGGTGTCACCCTTGTCGACCTTGGTGCCCGGCTCCAGCGCCTGCGAGCAGACGTTGCCCTTGGGCTGGCCCTTGCAGGGGACGTCGGCTTCCTTCTCGACCTTGATGCCGACGTTGGCGCCGTTCCTCTGCGCCTCCTCCAGGGGGATGCCGACGAACTTGGGCACGGCGGGCCGGTTGTCGGCCGTCTTGCCGAAGAGGGACTGCCCGATGAGGATCGCGCCGACCAGGACGAGGATGCCGGCCGCCACGAGCAGGATCGTCGACGCCTTGCTCTTCTTCTGGCGGCGGTGCGGGCCCTGGTCGTAGCCGTGGCCCTGGTCGCCGTACCCGTACCCGCCGTCACCCGGGGGCGTGGGCGGGAGCATCGAGGTCTGGCCGCCTTCGGCGGTGCGCAGGGCGGTGGTGGGCTGGTCGTAGCCCTGGTGTCCGTAGGCGTGCCCCTGGTCGGGGTAGCCGTAACCGGCCACGCCCATGGCGGCGGTGGCGGCGACGGGCTGGCCGTCGAGGCAGGCCTCGATGTCGGCGCGCATCTCGTCGGCGGACTGGTAGCGGTAGTCGGGGTCCTTGACCAGGGCCTTGAGGACGATGGCGTCCATCTCGGGCGTGATCTCGGGATCGAAGTTCGAGGGCGGCTGCGGCTCTTCCCGTACGTGCTGGTAGGCGACCGCCACGGGGGAGTCGCCGACGAACGGGGGCCGGACGCTGAGCAGCTCGTAGAGCAGGCAGCCGGCGGAGTACAGGTCGGAGCGGGCGTCGACCTGTTCGCCCTTGGCCTGCTCGGGGGAGAGGTACTGCGCGGTGCCGATGACGGCCGCGGTCTGCGTCATGGTCATGCCGGAGTCGCCCATGGCGCGGGCGATGCCGAAGTCCATGACCTTGACCTGGCCGGTGCGGGTCAGCATCACGTTGGCCGGCTTGATGTCGCGGTGCACGATGCCGGCGCGGTGGGAGTACTCCAGGGCCTGGAGGATGCCGATGCACATCTCAAGGGTGCGCTCGGGCAGCAGCTTGCGGCCGGAGTGGAGGAGCTCGCGCAGGGTGGAGCCGTCGACGTACTCCATCACGATGTACGGGATGGAGATGTTGTCGACGTAGTCTTCGCCGGTGTCGTAGACGGCGACGATCGCCGGGTGGTTCAGCGACGCGGCCGACTGGGCCTCGCGGCGGAACCGGGCCTGGAAGGACGGGTCGCGGGCGAGGTCGGCACGCAGGGTCTTGACGGCGACGGTACGGCCGAGCCGGGTGTCGTGGGCGAGGTAGACCTCGGCCATGCCACCACGGCCGAGCACGTGGCTCAGCTCGTACCGGCCGCCGAGGCGACGCGGCTCTTCCATAACGTTCCAGCCCTCTCCGTCAGTCCCGACCGCACCTGTGTGTGGTCCGGCGGTGTGCTGTTCGCGCAAAGGCTACCGGCCGATCGTCGGTGATCGGTTCGCGACCACAGGCTGATATCGGACCGGTACCGTACGCTCGGATCCGGACGGGAGCAGTGACACAGGTCACTTGTGGGTCGCCCCACCGCTCGCCTCCGGCCCCTCGGTCATCCCTGGCTCTTGAGTACGGCTTCCATGACGGCCTTGGCGACGGGGGCGGCCAGGCCGCCGCCGCTGATGTCCTCGCGGTCCGCGCCGCTGTCCTCGATGACGACGGCGACGGCGACGGGCGAGGTGCCGTCAGGGTTCTCCGCGTAGGAGATGAACCAGGCGTACGGGCGCTTCTTGTTGCCCTCGCCGTGCTGGGCGGTGCCCGTCTTGCCGCCGACCTTGGTGTTCTTGATCTTGGCGTTGGCGCCGGTGCCCTTCTCGACGACGTTGACCATCATCTCCTGGACCTTCTGCGCGTTGGCGGCGGAGAGGGGCCGGCTCATCTCCTGCGGGTCGTGCTTCTCGACCATGTCGAGGTTCGGGGCGGTGAGGTGGTCGACCATGTACGGCTTCATCAGCTTGCCGTCGTTGGCGATGGCGGCGGTGACCATGGCCATCTGGAGCGGGGTGGCGGCGGTGTTGAACTGCCCGATGGCGCTCTGGGCGTTGCCGTCCTTGCCCATCTTCTTGTCGTAGACGCTGGCGAAGGCGCGGACGGGGATGTCGATCTTGTCGTTGTTGAAGCCGAACTTCTCGGCGGTCTGCACCATCTTGTCGCGGGTCACCTTGTCGCCCAGGTTCGCGAAGACGGAGTTGCAGGAGACGCGCATGGCCTCGTTGAGGCTGGCCTTCTCGCAGCCGGACGCGTGGTTGACCATCGGGGTCTGCGTGCCGGGCAGGATGTACGGCTCGGGGGTGTCCGTCGGCGCGTTGATGTCGGTGACCGCACCGTGCTCCAGGGCCGCGGCGGCGGTGACCACCTTGAAGGTGGAGCCGGGCGGGTAGGTCTCGCGCAGGGCCCGGTTGACGAGGTTCTTGTCCTCGCTGTCCTTCAGGGCCACCCAGGCCTTCTCGTCGTTCTTGGAGTTGCCCGCGAAGCTGGAGGGGTCGTACGAGGGGGTGGAGACCAGGGCGAGGACGGCACCGGTGCGCGGGTCGATCGCGGCGACCGCGCCCTTCGTGGCGCCGAGCTTCTCGAACGCGGCCTTCTGGGCGGCCGGGTTGAGCGTGGTGACGACGTTGCCGCCCTGCTTCTTCTCGCCGGTGAACATGCCGATCGTGCGGTCGAAGAAGAGCCGGTCGTCGTTGCCGGTGAGGATCGGGTCCTCGAGGGACTCGAGCTGGGTGGAGCCGAAGGCCTGCGAGGCGTAACCGGTGACGGGGGCCCACAGGGGGCCGTCGATGTACGTCCGCTTGAACTTGTAGTCGCTGCCGTCGGTGACCGCGGAGCCGGTGATCGGCTCGCCCTTCACGATGATGTTGCCGCGTTCGGTGGCGTACTGGGCGATCTGGACCCGGCGGTTCTCCTTGCGGGTGCTGAGATCCTCGGCCTGGACGTACTGGATCCAGTTGGTCCGGATCAGCAGCGCGAGGACGAGCAGCCCGCAGAACAGCGAGATGCGGCGCAGGGGCTTGTTCATGACGGGCGGACCACCTGGGTCATCTCGGAGTCGGGGGACGGAGCGGGGGCCGGGGCGGGGCGGCGTGCGGTGTCGC
This sequence comes from Streptomyces sp. NPDC058646, assembly GCF_042716875.1. NCBI lineage: Bacteria > Bacillati > Actinomycetota > Actinomycetes > Kitasatosporales > Streptomycetaceae > Streptomyces > Streptomyces sp. NPDC058646. The sequence goes on from NZ_JBHXRK010000007.1 coordinate 233,143, forward strand.
TGATCCGGATGAGGACGGCGATGAGGATCCAGTTCGCGAGGACGGAGGAACCGCCGGAAGCGAGGAAGGGCATCGTCATGCCGGTGAGGGGGATGAGGCCCATGACTCCGCCGGCGACGACGAAGATCTGGAGCGCGAAGGCGCCGGACAGCCCGATGGCGAAGAGCTTGCCGAAGGGGTCGCGGGCGGCGAGGGCGGTGCGGACGCCCCGCTCGATGATCAGCCCGTAGATCAGGAGGAAGGCCATCACGCCCGTGAGGCCCAGTTCCTCGCCGACGGTGGAGAAGATGAAGTCGGAGTTGGCGGCGAAGCCGATGAGGTCGGAATTGCCCTGGCCCCAGCCCGCGCCGAGGACTCCGCCGGAACCGAAGCTCATGATCGACTGGGCGATCTGCTCGCAGGCGCCGGCGTCGGCGCCGTTCCGCTGCCAGCAGCCGAAGGGGTCCAGCCAGGCACTGACCCGGGCGCCGACGTGGCTGGAGAAGGAGGCGACCACGACGGCGCCGCCGACCGACATCAGCAGGCCGATGACGATCCAGCTGGTCCGCTCGGTGGCGACGTACAGCATGATCACGAACATGCCGAAGAAGAGCAGCGAGGAGCCGAGGTCGTTCTCGAAGATCAGGATGAGCAGGCTCATCGCCCAGATCACCAGGATCGGGCCGAGGTCGCGGCCGCGCGGCAGGTAGAGGCCCATGAACCGGCGGGAGGCCAGCGCCAGGGCGTCGCGCTTGACCATCAGGTATCCGGCGAAGAAGACCGCGAGGACGATCTTCGCGAACTCGCCGGGCTGGATGGAGAATCCGGCGACGCGGATCCAGATCTTGGCGCCGAAGACGTCCGCGCCGAGGCCGGGGACGAGCGGCAGGAGGAGCAGCACCAGGGCCGCGACCATCGAGATGTAGGTGAACCGCTGCAGGACGCGGTGGTCCTTGAGGATCAGCAGGACGCCCGCGAACAGGGCGATGGCCAGCGCCGTGTAGAGCATCTGGTTGGGCGCCGAGGGGGAGAAGGCGCCGTAGGAGCGCTTCGCGAGGTTCTGGAGCCGCTCGGACTGGTCCAGCCGCCAGATGAGGACGAGCCCGAGGCCGTTGAGCAGGGTGGCCAGCGGCAGCAGCAGCGGGTCGGCGTACTTGGCGTACCGGCGCACGACGAGGTGCGCGACCCCGGCGAGGGCGCCGAGGCCGAGGCCGTACAGCAGCATGCCGGGCGGCAGGGTGCCGTTGATCGCGAGGCCCACGTTGGCGTAGGCGAAGATCGGGATGACCACGGCGAAGCCGAGCAGCATCAGCTCGGTGTTCCGCCGGCTCGGCAGCTCGATGGCGCCGATGGTGGTCGTGTTGGTGACAACGCTCATGGTGTGGCAGGCCCCCTGTGCCCGCGGGTGTCTACTGCTTGCCGCAGAGGCTGACCACTTGCTGCTCCTGGGGAGTCAGAGTGGAGCCGGGTGTCTGGTTCTGCGCCTCGGCGTTGCGGCGTTCCTCGTCCTTCTTGCACGCGGAGACCTGCAGGCCGAGGTCGTCGAGCTTCTCGCGGGCACCGTCGAGGCTGCTCTCGCTGATGGTGGCCTCGACCAGCTTGCGCTTGAAGGGCGGCAGGTACTTCAGTTCGATGTCGGGGCGGTCGGTCTCCACCTTGGACAGCTCCAGCGGGCCCAGCTTCTGGCTGATGCCGCGGAAGAGCGCGACGTGCTCGCCCTTGACCCCGACGTAGAACTGCGTCTGGGTCCAGCGCCAGCCCGCGTAGAGGCCCCCGCCGACGACGCCGGCGACGAGGAGCAGGGTCAGCGTACGGGTGGTCCACTTGCGCCCTTTGCTGCGGCGCCGGCGGGGCTTGTCGTACGTGTCCTCGTAGCCGCCGTCGGAGTCGTAGGCGTGCGCGTCGGCTTCGCCGAAGCTGCCGTATCCGCCACCGCCCTGGCCCTGGTCCCCGTACCCGTATCCGGGGGCCTCGCCGCTGCCGGGAGGACCGAAGGAACCGGCGGGCGGCGGGGCCTGGCGGCCCAGGCCCGAGGCCCGGCCGGCCGGGGTCTGCATGGCGTTGCCGTCGAAGAGCTGGTGCTGGTTCTCGGCGACCGCACCGACGACGACCGGGGTGTCGCTCAGCTGGGCGGCCAGGGTGTCGCCGCTGTCGGTGTTGAGGACGTCCGCGACGATGCAGGTGATGTTGTCGGGGCCGCCGCCGCGCAGGGCGAGCTGGATGAGGGCCTGCACGGTCTCGTGGGGGCCGTGGTAGTCGGCGAGGGTCTCTTCCAGGGTCTGGTGCGAGACGACGCCGGAGAGCCCGTCGGAGCAGATCAGGTAGCGGTCGCCGGCGCGGACCTCGCGGATGGAGAGGTCGGGCTCGACGATGTCGCCACTGCCCAGCGCGCGCATCAGCAGGGAGCGCTGCGGGTGGGTGGTGGCTTCCTCCTCGGTGATGCGGCCCTCGTCGACGAGCCGCTGCACCCAGGTGTGGTCCTGGGTGATCTGCGTGAGGACGCCGTCGCGGAGCAGATAGGCGCGGGAGTCGCCGACGTGGACGAGCCCGAGGCGCTGACCGGTCCACAGCAGGGCGGTCAGGGTGGTGCCCATGCCCTCGAGCTGGGGATCCTCCTCGACCATGACCCGCAGCTGGTCGTTGGCGCGCTGCACGGCCGTGGCGAGGGAGGTGAGGATGTCGGAGCCCGGGACGTCGTCGTCGAGCTGCACCAGGGTGGAGATCACCTCGGAGCTCGCGACCTCGCCGGCGGCCTGGCCTCCCATGCCGTCGGCGATCGCGAGGAGACGGGGCCCGGCGTAGCCGGAATCCTCGTTGCCCTCGCGGATCATGCCCTTGTGCGATCCGGCGGCGAACCGCAGGGACAGACTCATGTGTACCTGCCCTGTCGACGCTGCCTCCGGGTACAACCGGTCTCGAGCCACACTGCCCACCCTCCGGTCGGGAGCGCGCTCGGGTCCGTGTCCACGGTGGGACGGATCGCCGCGGCTCGCTCGCTCCGCTCGCTCATTCTCGTACTACTTCCGCAGCTCGATGACGGTCTTGCCGATGCGGATCGGGGCGCCCGGCGGAATGGGCGTCGGGGTGGTCAGCCGGGTCCGGTCGAGATACGTGCCGTTGGTGGACCCGAGATCCTCGACGATCCACTGGCCGTCACGGTCGGGATAGATCCTGGCATGGCGGCTGGACGCGTAGTCGTCGTCCAGCACGATCGTGGAGTCGTGCGCCCGGCCCAGCGTGATCGTCTGGCCGGCGAGGGCCACCGTGGTTCCCGTGAGGGTGCCCTCGGACACGACGAGCTTGGTGGGCGCACCGCGGCGCTGGCGCTGCTGCGGAGGCGTGGCGGCGGCCTGCCGCCCAGCCTGCTGCGGAGCGCTGTTGGCACCGCCGCGGCGTGAGCCGCGCTGGGTGACTCGCGTTCCGAACAGGTCGCTGCGGATGACCTGGACGGCCACGATGACGAACAGCCACAGAACGGCTAGGAAACCCAACCGCATGACCGTCAGGGTCAGCTCTGACATTGCCCCCGCTTCACCCTTCGGCTTGCCGGTAAATGATGGTGGTACTGCCCACGACGATCCGCGAGCCGTCGCGGAGCGTAGCGCGGGTGGTGTGCTGCCCGTCCACCACGATGCCGTTGGTGGACCCGAGATCCTGGATCGTCGAGGGCGTTCCGGTCCGGATCTCACAGTGCCGGCGCGATACGCCGGGGTCGTCGATCCGCACGTCGGCTTCGGTGCTTCGGCCGAGTACGAGCGTGGGGCGGGAGATCTGGTGGCGGGTGCCGTTGATCTCGATCCAGTGGCGCCGGGTGGCGCCCGCGCCGGCCACGGGTGCGGGTCCGCCGGGGGCGGGCCTGCGTCCGGCGGGTCCGCCCGGAGGCGGGCCGGAAGGCATGGGCGGGGCGGCGACCGGGGGGTACCCGTATCCGCCCTGCGGGTTCTGGGGGGCCTGGCCGTGGGCCGCCTGCGGCGACTGCGGCTGGGAGGTGCTGGCGGCGAGCGTGCGGCTGCGGACCCGGTAGAGGCCGGTGTCGAGGTCCTCGGCCTTCTCCAGGTGGACCTTGATGGGTCCCATGAAGCTGTAGCGCTGCTGCTTGGCGTAGTCCCGGACGAGGCCCGCGAGCTCGTCGCCGAGCTGGCCGGAGTACGGGCTCAGGCGGTCGTAGTCGCCCGCGCTGAGCTCGACGATGAAGTCGTTGGGCACGACGGTCCGCTCGCGGTTCCAGATCGTGGCGTTGTTGTCGCACTCCCGCTGGAGCGCGCCCGCGATCTCGACCGGCTGGACCTCGGACTTGAACACCTTGGCGAAGGTGCCGTTCACCAGACCTTCGAGTCGCTGCTCGAAACGCTTCAGGACTCCCATGGGGCACCTCCTCCGTCGTTGTCGCCCTGTACTGCTTACTGATCGTATCCACGCGTGGCGGATTCGGCTGGTTCCCCATCGGTCCCGAGCTGAGGAGTGTTGGTCCTCACAAGCGATCGTAGGGGCGCTCCAAGGACAGTGTCCCGCACCGGAGGCGGAGTGCGGGAGGGGCCGTCGGAGCCGGGGTGGAGGGTGCGGGGAAAGGGATGTGAATCCACCCCGTCCGACGTGCTAATGTTTCGACGTCGCCAGGGGAACGGCCCGAAAGGGAAGAACCACTGGGGCGCTGCTCGGGCGAGTGGCGGAACGGCAGACGCGCTGGCTTCAGGTGCCAGTGTCCTTCGGGACGTGGGGGTTCAAATCCCCCCTCGCCCACATCGACGAAACGGTCGTCATCGCGAAAGCGGTGCCGGCCGTTTCGTGTTTCTCCCCTCTTCTCCCTTCTTCTCCCCTCTTCCTCTCCCTTCCGCTTCCGCTTCCGACTTTCGTCGGGCGGGGCGCGACGAAAGAGGGCGGTGCGGGAGGCGGAGCGGTGTCTAGGGTCGGTCGCGTGGATGCGACGGCGAAGATGCGAGCGGGCCGGGACTGGCTGAGGGGGCCGGAGCCCTGGACGCGACGGATGCTGGCGGGCGACCTGCTGCTCGTCGCCGTACTGGCCCTGCTCGGTCTGGGCGTCGAGGAACTGGACAACGCTTCCGGGCCGCGGATGGCAGCGGGCGCCGTGGCCGTACTGGTCCTGACCCTGCTGCGGCGCAGGCTGCCCGCCACGATGCTGGTGGCGGGTTCCGCGGTGGGCGTCTTCCTGCCCGGTGCGTTCCTTGTCACGACGCTGCTGGGCTGGTCGGCGGGGCGCCGCATCGTCGGGGTGGGACGGGCCCTGGCCGCTTTCGTCGGGGCGTTCCTCGCGGTGCTCCTCGCCAGCCTGGTGCACGAGTGGGGGCAGACGCGGCTGCTGCTGGTGATCGTGTTCTCCACGCTGATGTTCCTGGCGACGACGGTCATGCCCGGTCTGGCCAGCCGGTACTGGCATCAGCGCCGGACGCTGCTGCGCGCGCTCCAGGAGCGCAACGCGCAGCTCCTGCGGGAGCGCGCCATGGTCGAGGGCCAGGCCCGGCTGCGCGAGCGCCAGCGGATCGCCCAGGACATGCACGACAGCCTGGGCCACCAGCTGGCGCTGATCTCCGTGCACACCGGAGCGCTGGAGGTGGACCCGGAGCTCACCGCCCGTCAGCGTGAGGGCGTGGGGGTGCTGCGGCAGGCCTCGGTGGCGGCCATGCACGAACTGCGCGAGGTCGTCGGGATCCTGCGGGACGGGGTCGAGGCACCGCTCCCGGTGGAGGAGGCGGCGCAGCCGGCGGCGCGCGGGGTGGCGGGCATCGCGGGGGTCGTGGAGGCGGCGCGGGGCGCGGGGACCGACGTACGGCTGACGACCTCGGGGCAGCCGAGGCCGCTGATGGCGGCCTGCGACCACGCGGCGTACCGGATCGTGCAGGAGGCACTGACGAACGCTTACAAGCACGCGCCGGGCTCGGCGATCGCGGTGGAACTGCGGTACGAGGACGACTCCCTGGTGGTGGAGATCGCCAACGGGCCGGCGGCCGCGGCCGGTGCCGGCGAGGTGGTGTCGGGAGGCCAGGGGTTGACGGGCCTGCGCGAGCGCGCGCGGCTGGTCGGCGGGATGGTGCACGCAGGGGCCACCGAGGGCGGCGGGTTCCGGGTGGCGGGCGTCCTGCCGTACGGGGCGGAGCCGGCCGGGGTCGGGGACGTCGCGGACGACTTCGGCCAGCAGGACCGGATCCGGGCCCTGGCGCCGGAAGGCACGCCCCCCATGGACTGGGCCGCGGTGGACCGGGAGCTGGCGGTACCGGGCGGCAGCCGGACCGGGGGCGTCGTCCTGGGCTGCGGTATCGCGGTGGCGGCGGTGGTGCTCCTGGTGATCGTGATCGGGGCGGGGGTCGTGCTGATGCTCGGCTCGGTGAACGACTCGATGATCGACCGGTCCGACTACGACGCCGTACAGGTCGGCGAGACCGAGCAGGCGGTGCGCGGGCGGCTGCCCAACGGCGACACCATCCTGGTCTCGGGCATGGACCGGAAGGGGCCGCAGCGGCCGGAGGGCTCGCAGTGCCTGGCCCTGCTGTCGTCGGAGCCTTCGGCGGACTTCAGCACCGACACCGTTTTCCGGTTCTGCTTCAAGGACGGCAAGCTCGTCGACAAGCAGGCTTACGAGGTCAAGCAGTAGGAGCGCGGGTGACGGCCAGAATGGTCAGAGTGGTGATCGCCGACGACGAGCCGCTGATCCGGGCCGGGATCAGGATGATCCTGACCTCGGCGCCGGACATCGAGGTGGTGGCGGAGGCGGCGAACGGCCGGGAGGCCGTGGAAATGGCTCTCGCGCACGCCCCGGACGTGGTCCTGCTGGACATCCAGATGCCCGTCATGGACGGGCTGACCGCGCTGGGGGAGCTGAAGCGGGCGGTCCCGGAGGCGCGGGCGCTGATCCTGACCACCTTCGGGGAGCGGGAGAACGTCCTGCGTGCGCTGGGCCAGGGCGGTGCGGGTTTCCTGCTGAAGGACTCGGCACCGGGGGAGCTGATCGGCGCGGTGCGGGCGGCCATGGCCGGGGACGCGTACCTCTCGCCGGCGGCGACCCGGCACGTGGTGGACCTCCTGGCGTCGGGGAAGGCCGCGGCACGGGGCGAGGAGGCCCGGCGGCAGGTGGCGGAACTGAGCGAACGGGAGCGCGGGGTGCTGTCCCTGCTGGGGGAAGGCCTGTCCAACGCGGACGCGGGCCGGCGGCTGCACATGAGCGAGGCGACCGTGAAGACGTACGTGAGCCGGATCCTGGCGAAGCTGGGGTGCGAGAACCGGGTGCAGGCGGCCCTGCTGGCCAGGGACGCCGGGCTGTAGGTACGGTCACCCCGTTCGAGACAGGTGAGCGATCCACAGGTGGGGGCGGCGTCCATGGCGGCGGTAGCGGGGCAGCGGATTGCGGACGTGGCGGGCTTCGCTCCGCGGGGGGCGGCGGGTTCGCCCCGCCAGGAGGGCAAGGCCCTCCGGGAACGCGTGCCGCGGGCGGCGCACGCCCGCTTCGAGGCGCCGGCCGGACGGCCGGACGCGGTGCGCGCGGTCGAGGAGTCCAACGTCGGGCGGGTCGCCGAGCTGACGCCGATCCGAGTGGGCCGGATGGCCGCGAACCCGTTCACCTTCCTGCGCGGGGCGGCCGGGCTGATGGCCCACGACCTGTCCGGCGGTCCGGTGACCGGGGTCGGCGCGCAGATCTGCGGAGACGCCCACGGCGGGAACTTCGGGCTGTACGGGGACGTGCGCGGCCGTCTCGTCATCGACCTGAACGACTTCGACGAGACCGTCTTCGGTCCGTGGGAGTGGGACGTGAAGCGGCTGGCGACCTCGCTGGTGCTGGCCGGGCGGGTGGCGGGTGCCGACGAGGACACCTGCCGGGAGGCGGCGCTGGACGCGGTGGGCGCGTACCGGCGGACGATGCGCCTGCTGGCGAAGCTGCCCGCGATGGACGCGTGGAACGCGATCGCGGACGAGGAGCTGATCTCCCACACCGACGTGCGGGACCTGGTGGGCACCTTGCAGCGGGTCATGGACAAGGCCCGCAACAACACCTCCGCGCGGTTCGCGGCCAAGTCGACCGAGCCCGCGCCGGACGGCGGGCGGCGGTTCGTGGACGCGCTGCCCGTGCTGCGCCGGGTCGGTGACCAGGAGGCCGCGGCCGTGGCGGCCGCGCTGGGCCCGTACCTGCAGACCCTGACGGGCGACCGGCTGCCGCTGCTGGCCCGGTACGCGATCCACGACGTGGCTTTCCGGGTGGTGGGGACCGGGAGCGTCGGCACCCGTTCGTACGTGGTGCTGCTGCTGGACCACCGGGGCGAGCCGCTGGTGCTCCAGGTGAAGGAGGCGCGGCCGTCGGTGCTGCTGCCGTACCTGCCCGCGCTGGGCTTCGCCCCGGCGCCGCCGATGCACGAGGGGCTACGGGTGGTGGCCGGGCAGAAGCAGATGCAGGTGGTCTCGGACATCATGCTGGGCTGGACCACGGTGGAGGGGCGGCCCTTCCAGGTGCGGCAGTTCCGCAACCGCAAGGGCAGCGTGGATCCGGCGGCGCTCTCGGCCGACCAGTTCGACGACTACGGCCGGATGACCGGGGCCCTGCTGGCCCGGGCGCACGCGCACAGCGCCGATCCGCGGCTGCTGGCCGGGTACTGCGGGAAGAGCGCGGAGCTGGACGAGGCGATGGCCGAGTTCGCGGTGGCCTATGCCGACCGGACCGAGGCCGACCACGCCGACCTGGTGGCGGCGGTGCGGGCGGGCAGGATCGCGGCGGAGACCGGGGTCTGACGGCGGCGGAGGCAAGGGCCTGACCGAGGCCGGGGCCGGGGGTCCTGCCGGTGGTCTCGCGCGGGGCGATGTTTCACGTGAAACATCGCCCCGCGCGGTGGGCCGTAGGCTGGCCGGGTGAGCGAGCAGACCGAGCAGCCTGAGCACCCCGAGCAGACAGTCCCCGGCGACTCCGGTGTCCCCGGCGAGGAGCGCCCCGAGGCCCGCCTGGAGCGGGCCGTGCGGGCGGCCGAGCAGGCGCTGATCGAGTTCGAGATCGCGGTGGAGACCTTCCGGGTGGAGGTGGAGAACTTCTCTCGCCTGCACCACCAGAAGCTCGGTCCGATGTACTCGCGGCTCGACGAACTGGACGCGCTGATCGCCGAGGCGAAGGCGGCGCGTACCGGCGACCCGGAGGACCTGCGGCGGGCGCGGGACGCGCGTGCGCTGGTCATGCCGATGCCCGGGGTGGACGAGCTGTTCCACGACTGGCTGGGCTCCGACGGGCTGTCCGACGACGCGGGCGCGATGCTCACCGACCGGCCCGTGCGGCCCCCGGAGCGGGTGCGGCCCTCGGAGGAGGTGCGCCGCCTCTACCGCGAGCTGGTCCGCAAGGCCCATCCGGACCTTGCCCAGGAAGAGGCGGAGCGCGAGCGGCGGGACGCCTTCATCGCGCGGGTCAACGCGGCGTACGCTCGGGGCGAGGAGCAGGCGCTGCGCGAGCTGGCCGAGGAGTGGGCGGCCGGTCCCGCGCCGGAGGCACCGGCGCGGGGCGAGAGCGACGAGCTGTACGCGCGGCTGGAGTGGCTGGCGCGGCGCAAGGAGCTGCTGTCGGTCGTGGCCCGGGAGCTGGAGGACAGCGCGATCGGGTCCATGCTGAGGATGGCGCCCGAGGACCCGGACCGGCTCCTGGAGGAGATCGCGGAGCAGCTGCTGGCGCAGGTGTCCGAGCGGGAGGCGGAGCTGGCGGCCCTCGCCGCCCCCTGAGGTCCGGACGGCTTCCGATAGGTTGGCCGCAGATCAGCGAAGAGAGAAGGCGACAGCTATGAACTTCGGACTGCTTCCCTCGGTGGACGCCGCTGCGGTGCCCTCCGAAGGGTTTGTCCTCGACGTCCGGGAGGACGACGAATGGGCGGCCGGCCACGTCGAGGGCGCCCTGCACATCCCGATGAGCGACTTCGTGGCGCGCTTCGGTGAGCTGACGGAGGCCGTCGAGGACGGCCGCCGGGTGCACGTGATGTGCCGGGTGGGCGGGCGCTCCGCGCAGGTCACCCAGTACCTGGTGCGCCAGGAGATCGACGCCGTCAACATCGACGGTGGGATGCAGGCCTGGGAGCGCGCCGGCCGCCCGATGGTCACGGACAACGGCACCCAGGCCTTCGTGCTCTAGGGACGGTCCTGCGGCAGGGCAGTGGCCGTGCCGCTGTCAGGACAGGGGGTGGGCGGCCAGCAGGTCGCCCAGGGCCTCCTCGTGCGCCGCGGCCGGGCCGAGCTGGAGCTCCAGCTGCTTGGCCCAGGCGTGGTACCGGTGCAGCGGGTAGTCCGTGTCGGCACCGAAGCCGCCGTGCAGGTGCTGTGCCGTCTGCACCACCCGGCGCACCCCCTCGGAGGCCCAGATCTTGGCGACGGCGACGTCACCGGCGCTCGGCAGCGGGCCCCCGGCTCCGCCGGTCGCGGCGTCGAGGCGCCAGGCCGCCTGCCAGAGGGTGACCTCCATGGCGCGCAGGTCGATGTAGCGGTCGGCGGCCTGGACGGCGACGGCCTGGAAGGTCGCCACCGGGAAGCCGAACTGCTCGCGCTTGCCCGTGTACTGGCTGGTCATGCCGAGAACGGCCTCGCCGAGACCGAGCGCGAGGGCGCAGGTCCCCGTGGCGAGGAGCTGGCGGAGGCGGTCCCAGGCTTCGGGAGCCTCGATGAGGTGCGTCGCGGGCACCCGTACGCCGTCCAGGGCAAGTTCGGCGAGCCGCTCCCCGCTGGTGGAGTACTGCTCGGCGAGCGCGAGCCCGCCGGCGGTGCGCGGGACCAGCGCGAGGACGGCCTCCCCTTCGCCGGTGTGGGCCGGTACGGCGATCCAGTCGGCGCTCTGGGCCCAGGGGACCGCGGTCTGGGTGCCGTCCAGGACCCAGTCCCCGCCGGGCGCCTCGCGGCGGGCGGTGACGGCGAGTTCGGCCGGGTCGTGCCCGCTGCGGCCGTGCGCGGCGGCGGTGAGCACGAGCGTGCCGCGTCCGGCGCCGGGCAGCAGGGCGGCGGCCAGTTCGGGGCCGCCGTGGGCCTGGACGGCCATGGCGGTGGCGCAGTGCTCCAGCAGCGGCACCCGGGCCAGCACCCTGGCGGCCTCGCGCAGCACCAGGCACAGGGCGATGGCGTCCAGGCCGGCGCCGCCGCGTTCCTCGGTGAGGACCAGGCTCAGCAGGTCGGACCCGGCGAGCCTGGCCCACAGGGGGCGGTCGAAGTCGTCGGCGACGGCCCCCGGGGTGAGTGCCGGGCTGGGCACGCCGTCGGGGGCGACGTCCGCGAAGACGGCCTTCGCCGCCTCGACGGCGGCCTGCTGCTCCTCGGTGAAGGTGAAGTCCACTGCCTGTCCTCCCGCGCACCCGCTCGGTCCTGTCCTGACGGTGCGTCAAGATAGAACACGTTCCTGAAATTGGACAGGGGCGGGGCGGGCGGCCGGTTCAGCGGTCGAAGTCGATCTCCACTTCCTCCGTCACCGGATGCGACTGGCAGGCCAGCACGAACCCGGCATCCGTCTCCTCGGACTCCAGCGCGAAGTTCCGGTCCATCCGCACCTCGCCGGAGACCACGAAGGCCCGGCAGGTGCCGCACACCCCGCCCTTGCAGGCGTAGGGGGCGTCCGCGCGGTTGCGCAGCACCGCGTCCAGCAGCGACTCGCCGTCCTGGACCGGCCAGGTGCCCGAGCGGCCGTCGAGCCGGGCCGTGACCCGCCCGTGCGCGGGCGCCGCCGCGGTCGCCGCGCGGGCCTGGGGCGCGGTGTCCTCGACGTGGAAGATCTCCTCGTGGACCCGGGTCCGTACGACGCCGAGCGTGCTCAGTGCCCGCTCCGCGCCCTGCACCAGGCCGTAGGGCCCGCAGAGGAACCAGCCGGTCACCTCCGTGACGGGCAGCAGCCGGGGCAGCAGGCCGGCCAGCCGCTCCTCGTCGAGCCGCCCGGACGGCAGCCCGGCTTCCTGCTCCTCCCTGGAGAGGACCGTGACCAGCTGGAACCGCGCGGGGTAGCGGTCCTTCAGGTCGGCGACCTCCTCCAGGAACATCGTCGACGCCGCCGTGCGGTCACTGCGCACGAGGCAGAACCGGGCGTCGGGACGGGCGGCGAGCAGACTGGCGGCGATGGACAGCACGGGAGTGATGCCGCTGCCGCCGACGACCGCCGCGTAGTGTCCGGCGGCCGGTGCGGCCGCGGGGTCCAGGACGAACCGCCCGGCCGGGACCATCACGTCCAGCACGTCCCCCGCGGCGATCTCCTTGTGCGCAAAGGTGGAGAACTCGCCGCCTTCCACCAGCCGCACCCCGACCCGCAGCAGCTCCGGGCCCGGGCCGTCCGCCGCCGGCGCGGGGGAACAGATCGAGTAGGTGCGCCGGACCTCGGTCCCCTCGGGGGTGGACCGGCGCAGGGTGAGGTGCTGTCCCGGTGCGTGCCGGTACTCGGCGCGCAGCTCCGGGGGCACCCGCAGGCTCAGCGCCACCGCGTCGTCGGTGAGCCGGTCGACCGCCGCCACCGTCAGGGGGTGGAAGGCGCCGTGGCGGGCGGGGCGCCCGGTGCGCCCGGCAGCGGATGGCACCGGCGGCACAGACGGCGGGGACACGGCCATCTACAGCTCCTTGAAGTGGTCGAACGGTTCGCGGCAGGCGGTGCAGCGGCGCAGCGCCTTGCACGCGGTCGAGGAGAACCGGCTCAGCAGTTCGGTGTCGGTGGAGCCGCAGTGGGGACAGCGGACCGACAGGGTGAGCGGGACCGGTCCGCCGGCCGCGTGCGGGCGCGGCGGGGCGATGCCGAACTCGGCGAGCTTGCGGCGGCCCTCCGCGCTGATGTCGTCGGTGGACCAGGCGGGGGCCAGCACGGTGGTGACCCGCACCTCGCGGATGCCGTGGGCGGTCAGGGCCCGTTCGATGTCGGCGGACATGGCCTCGATGGCCGGGCAGCCGGTGTACGTCGGGGTGAGGGTGACCTCCGCGTGCCCGTCCTCGTGCATCCGCACCCCGCGCATCACGCCGAGCTCGGCGAGGGTGAGCACGGGCAGTTCGGGGTCCGGGACGGAGCCGGCGAGCGCGGCCAGCTCGGCCTCCAGGCGGGTCGTCCCGGAGTCGGTCACCACGACGCCCCCGGATGGCTGCGGTGCAGGTGCTGCATCTCGGCGAGGAGCCGGCCGAACGACTCGGTGTGCAGGCCCTGGCGGCCGGCGCCGGCGGCCCAGGCCCCGGTGCGCGGCCCCGCGGGCAGGTCGAGCCCGGCCCGGTCCAGTACGCCGGTCACCGCGGCCAGCCAGCGCGCTTCGAGAGCGGCCGGGTCCAGCTCCTCCAGCCCCGTCACGGGCTGGAACATCTCCCCGGTGTACTTCCACAGGGCGTCCAGGGCGGCCCGCATGCGGTCGCGGCTCTCCGGGGTGCCGTCACCGAGGCGCAGGGTCCACTGCTCGGCGTGGTCGCGGTGGTACGCGGTCTCCTTGACGGCCTTGGCCGCCAGCGGCGCGAACGGGCCCTCGCCGCGCGCGAGTTCCCCGTAGAGCTCGTGCTGGTAGAAGGAGAAGAAGAGCTGCCGGGCGATGGTGTGGGCGAAGTCGCCGTTCGGCTGCTCGACGAGCTGGAGGTTGCGGAAGGACCGCTCCTCGCGCAGGAAGGCCAGCTCGTCCTCGTCACCGACCAGGGACAGCAGGATGCGGGCCTGGCCCAGCAGGTCGAGGGCGATGTTGGCGAGGGCGACCTCCTCCTCCAGCACGGGGGCGTGGCCCGCCCACTCGCCGAGGCGGTGGGAGAGGATCAGCGCGTCGTCGCCGAGGGCGAGGGCAGCCGCGGTGGTGGCGGTGGCGGTGGTGTCCGTGCCGGTCACAGGTGGCTCACCCCCTCCGGGATGTCGTAGAAGGTGGGGTGCCGGTAGGGCTTGTCGGCGGACGGGGCGAAGAACGGGTCTCGCTCGTCCGGCGAGGACGCGGTGATCCCGGTGGAGGGCACCACCCAGATCGAGACGCCCTCGTTGCGCCGCGTGTAGAGGTCGCGGGCGTTGCGCAGGGCCATCTCCGCGTCGGGGGCGTGCAGGCTGCCCGCGTGCGTGTGCGAGAGGCCGCGCCGCGAGCGCACGAACACCTCCCACAGGGGCCAGTTCTGCGTCATACCCGTGCCTCCTCGTTCTTCTCGGCGATCCGTGCCGCCTGCTTCTCCGCATACGCCGCGGCCGCGTCGCGCACCCAGGCGCCTTCCTCGTGCGCGGCGCGCCGCTGGCTGATCCGCTGCTCGTTGCAGGGGCCGTTGCCCTTGAGCACGTTCCAGAACTCCGCCCAGTCGATGGCGCCGAAGTCGTGGTGCCCGCGCTCCTCGTTCCACCTGATGTCGGGGTCGGGCAGCGTCAGGCCCAGGGCCTGCGCCTGCGGGACGGCGATGTCCACGAACCGCTGGCGCAGCTCGTCGTTGGAGTGCCGCTTGATCCGCCAGGCCATCGACTGCGCCGAGTGCGCCGACTCGTCGTCCGGCGGGCCGAACATCATCAGCGAGGGCCACCACCACCGGTTCACCGCGTCCTGCGCCATGGCGTGCTGCGCCTCGGTGCCCTTGGACAGCGTCATGAGGAGCTCGAAGCCCTGGCGCTGGTGGAAGGACTCCTCCTTGCAGATCCGGACCATGGCGCGGGCGTACGGGCCGTAGGAGCAGCGGCAGATCGGCACCTGGTTGGTGATCGCCGCGCCGTCCACGAGCCAGCCGACGGCGCCGACGTCCGCCCAGGTCAGGGTGGGGTAGTTGAAGATCGAGGAGTACTTCTGCTTGCCCGAGTGGAGCTTGTCGAGCAGCTCGTCCCGGCTGGTCCCGAGGGTCTCGGCCGCGCTGTAGAGGTACAGCCCGTGTCCGGCCTCGTCCTGGACCTTGGCCATCAGGATCGCCTTGCGGCGCAGCGAGGGCGCGCGGGTGATCCAGTTGGCCTCGGGCTGCATGCCGATGATCTCGGAGTGGGCGTGCTGGGCCATCTGGCGGACGAGGGAGGCGCGGTACTCCTCGGGCATCCAGTCGCGGGGCTCGATGCGCTCGTCCGCCGCCACGGCGGCGTCGAAGGCCGCGGCGAGCTGCGCCCCCAGGTCGGCCGTCGTGCCCGGCCCTTCTGTCCCGAGGGCCGTGTCCGGCCCCGTCTCCGGTGTCACTGCCACCATCGCGGCCCCCTGTCAGAGTGTCCCGGCCGGCCTTCCGGCCAGCCGACCGACCGATCGTTCGGTTCGTCCTCTTCAATGGTGAGACGGCGGCCCGTAGGGTGTCAACCTCTGTGGTCAACCCTGTGGACGCCGGACGATCGGGGCGGGATGGATTCGAACGAGCACGAGGCCGTGGGAGGGGGCGCGGAGAAGACCGCGGAACGAGCCGCTCCACCGCCGCCGCGAGTGCCCGGGATCGCCGGGCTGTGCACTCCCTACCGGATCCTGGCCGCGCTGGCACTGGGGGCGGTGGCCGTCGCCGCCGGCACCCACCTGGCGTTCGTCTTCCTCCACGTGGCCCCGTCCAACACGGTCAGCAAGCAGCACGCGCGGACCGTGGACGCGTGGATCTACCCCGAATTCGAACAGAACTGGAAGCTCTTCGCCCCCAACCCGCTCCAGCAGAACATCGCGGTGGAAGTGCGCGCGCAGGTGCGCACCGCCGAGGGGGAGCTGGTCACCACCGACTGGCGCGACCTGTCCGCCGAGGACGGCGCGGCCATCCGCCACAGCCTCCTGCCCAGCCACACGGAGCAGAACGAGCTGCGCCGTGCCTGGGACTTCTTCACCGGCTCCCACGACGAGGACAACACCCCGAACGGCGAGCGCGGCGCACTGTCCGAGGAGTACCTGCGGCGGATCGCGGTCGACCGGCTCGCCCCCGTCCACCGGGGCGGCCACCTGCTGCGGGTGCAGTTGCGCTCGGCGACGACGGCGGTGGCCGCGCCCAGCTGGAGCGACGAGACGACCGACACCCGGACCTACTACCGGGAGCTGCCGTGGTGGACGGTCTGATCCGCGTGCGCCGGGCCGCCGGGCGGGCGCTCGCACAGGTCACGGGGCGGGCGCTGGGCCCGTACCAGAGCGCCGTGATCCGCATCGGCTTCGCCGGGACCTGGCTGTTCTTCCTGCTGCGGGAGTTCCCCCACCGCAGTGAGCTGTACGGCCCGGACGGGCCGTGGAGCTGGGAGCTGGCGGAACGGCTGATCGCCTCCAACCACGCCTTCACCGTCCTGATGTGGTCCGACTCCACCCTGTGGTTCGAGACCGTCTACGCCCTGTCCGTGCTGGCGAGCGTGGCGCTGCTGCTCGGCTGGCGCACCCGGGCGGTGTCCGTGGTGTTCATGGTCGGGGTGCTGTCGCTCCAGAACCGCAGCGTGTTCATGGGCGACGGCGGGGACAACGTCATCCACCTGATGGCGATCTACCTGGTGCTGACCCGGTGCGCACAGGTGTGGTCGCTGGACGCACGCCGGGTCCGGACGCGCGGTGCGGCGACGGCCGGGCCGGGCGGTCCCGTGCTGTGGGCGCTGCTGGGTGCGGTGCTCGCGTACGGCGCGGTGACCGGACGGTTCGGTCTCGGCTGGCTGGCGGCCTTCGCGGCGCTGTGGGTGGTCGCCGGGCTGTGGTGGACGGCCGACCGGTACGACCCGGAGGGGGAGGGCCGGGCGGTGCTGGACGTCCTGGCGAACCTGCTGCACAACGCGGGGATGCTGGTGATCATGGCGGAGGTGTGCCTGATCTACGCCACCGCGGGCTGGTACAAGATCCAGGGGTCGCGGTGGCAGGACGGGACGGCCCTGTACTACCCGCTGGGGCTGGACTACTTCACGCCGTGGCCGGGGCTGTCGCAGATGCTGGCGAGCAGCGGGACGCTGGTGATGCTGCTGTCCTACGGGACGGTGGCGGTTCAGGTGGCGTTCCCGTTCACCCTGATCAACCGGCGGATCAAGAACGTGCTGCTGGCCGTGATGATGCTGGAGCACGTGGGGATCGCGGTGCTGCTGGGCCTGCCGTTCTTCTCGTTGGCGATGATCGCCGCTGACGCGGTGTTCCTGCCGACGGTGTTCCTGGTCTGGCTGGGGGTGCGGGCCGGCGCGCTGAGGCCCGGGCGGGCGGCGGCCGGGGCCGGCCCGTCGCGGGCACCCGCGGAGGCGGCCGTCCCGCCGGGAGCCGTGGACGCCGAGCCCCTGCCCGCCGCCGCCGCTGCGGAGCGGAGCGGGGTCGGGTCCTGAGGTGACCCGAGGCGCCGTTGCGGGGCGGGGCCGGTCGGCGGCTACCGGGCTGGATGCGGGCCGGCGGGGCCGCCGGGCGGGCGGGGCCGGACCGGTGGGGGCGGGGGGACGGCCTAGGGTCGGGGGTATGGGTGAGTGGGGAAGTGCGGACGAGACGGTGCGGCAGTGGCGGGAGGACGCCGGGCGGGAGGATGTGGTCCTGCTGGACGGGTTCCACGCGCTCAAGCACGCCCTTCGCTTCGGGGCCGAGGTACGGATGGCCGTCGCGGAGGACCCCGGCGCCGTACGGGTGCTCGCCGCCGAGCTGGCTCCGGATGTCGAGGCCGACGTGGCCCGGCTGGTGCGGGCGGCGCCGCTGAAGGGGCTGCTGCCCCGCGTGCACCCCACCGGGGTCGCGGCGCTGGCCGTGCGCCCCGACCCCGCCGTCCGCCGGGCGAGCCTGCTGCGGCAGCCGCGGCTCGCACCCGTCGTGGTGCTCGACAACCCCCGCAACCTCGGCAACGTCGGCGCCGTGGTCCGCCTCGCCGCCGGCTTCGGCGCCACCGGTGTGGTGACCCGCGGCGACCTCGACCCCTGGCATCCGAACGTGGTCCGGGCCGGGGCCGGGCTGCACTACGCCACCACCGTCGAACGCCTCGCACTGGACGAGCTGCCGGCGGGGCCGCTCTACGCGCTCGACCCGGAGGGCGAGGACATCCGCTCCCTCACCCTCCCGGACGACGCCCTGCTCGCCTTCGGCTCGGAACGCCACGGCATCTCACCGGAGCTGCGTGGCCGGGCGGACCACCTCGTCGCCCTGCCCATGCGGCCGCAGGTGTCCAGCTACAACCTCGCCACCAGCGTGGCCATGACCCTCTTCCACTGGGGCGGCCCGGCCGCCCCGTAGCGCGGCGACCGTACCGAGTCCGGCCGTGAGCAGGATCGCGGCCGCCGCGCCCAGCGTGGCACCGTCCGGGCGGATCAGCGGCTGGCCCCGCAGGGCCTGCCAGGTCAGCAGGGCGAGCACCGCCGCGTACGCCGCACCGCCCACGAGGACCAGCCGGACCCGCACCCGCTCGTCGCGCAGCCGGGAGAAGCGCGGGGCGAGGGCGGCGAGGACGAGCACGAGCAGCGGGATCAGCTGAAGGGCGTGCATGCCGAAGAAGTGGGGGATGCGCAGGTCGCCGCCCGTGGTGGACCAGCCGGTGAGGAGCATTCCGGGGCCTCCGTCGGGCACGCCCACGCTGTGTGCGCCGTTCTCCACCACCTCCGGTCCGGCGGCGTCGAGCCGCCGCTGCTCGGCGGTGGGCACCGTCATCAGGGCGGCGAGGGCGGCGCCGATCAGCGCGAGGACCGTGGCGATCCGGATCGACCAGGCCGCGGCCCGGTCGGCCGTCCTGGCCCGCCAGAGCAGCACGGCGACGACCAGGGTGCCGAGCCAGAGCACGACC
The DNA here is from genome assembly GCF_042716875.1 of Streptomyces sp. NPDC058646. Lineage (NCBI taxonomy): Bacteria > Bacillati > Actinomycetota > Actinomycetes > Kitasatosporales > Streptomycetaceae > Streptomyces > Streptomyces sp. NPDC058646. The sequence goes on from NZ_JBHXRK010000007.1 coordinate 251,683, forward strand.
ACGGTGTCGGCCATGAGGTCGTAGACCCGGGCGTCGAAGGCCGTCGCGTGGTTGAAGTGGCTGCGCACGCCGCGGACCACCTGAAGGGTGATCAGCAGCATCTCCCCGGCGCTCGCGGCGACCACGACCGTGCCGGCCCACCAGGCGGTCCGGCGCAGCCGCGGCCGCGCCTCGCCCAGCAGCGAGATCATCCAGGCCAGGCTGAGGCAGTAGGCGACGAACGAGACCGAGAACTTCAGCGGCTTGGCCCAGATCGGTGCTCCCGTCAGCACGCGGTCGTCGACCAGCAGCCCGACGGCCGAACCCAGTGCCCAGACGGCCATCACCAGGGCGAACACCACCAGTGGGCGGTGCCAGGTACGCCAGGAGGACAGCATCATTCATACCCCCGTCATGAATGGATAGTGGCACTCGCCACTATCTGATAGTGCCACTATCTATGATGGGGAGGGACAGGGCAAGCAGAAAAAGGGTGAACGCACGTGCGCATCGGAGAGCTGAGCCGGCGGACCGGGGTGCCGGTACCGACGATCAAGTACTACGTCCGGGAGGGGCTGCTCCCGCCGGGCGAGCTGACGAGTCCCAACCAGGCCAGCTACGGGGACCTGCACGAGCGCAGGCTGCGGCTGGTCCGCGCGCTGCTGGAGGTCGGCGGACTGCCGGTGGCGGCCATCGGCGAGGTGCTGGCGGCCATCGACGACAAGGAGCGGCCGGTGCACAAGCTGCTGGGCGCGACGGCCCAGCGCCTGGTGCCCGCTTTCGGCAACGGTCGCGGCGACGGCGGGGGCGACGGCGACAGCGACGGCGGGGGCGGTGCGGCGGACGCGGAGACCGTGCTGGCCCGGGAGCGGGTGACGCGGCTGATCGAGGAGCGCGGCTGGCGCGTCGATCGCGGCGGCAAGGCCGTCGAGGCGCTGGTGTCGGCGCTCGCCTCGCTCGCGCGGGTGGGGCACGGCGGCTTCGTGGACGTGCTCGACGACTACGCGGAGGCGGCCGAGCGGGTGGGCCGTGCGGACCTCGACTACACCGCCCGCCGGGTGGCCCGTGAGGATCTCGTCGAGGCGGTGGTCGTCGGTACGGTGCTGGGCGACGCGGTCTTCGCCGCGCTGCGCCGGATGGCCCAGGTGGACGCCTCCGCCCGCACCTTCGGGGAAGAGGCGTCCAAGGCCTGATCAGCGGACGGGCCCTCAGGCCTGGCGGCGGACCTCCACCACGCGGAAGCGGTTCGAGACGAACGCGCCGTCGCACAGGGCCGCGTTCGCCGCCGGGTTGCCGCCCGAACCGTGGAAGTCGGAGAAGGCCGCGGTCTGGTTGACGTACACCCCTCCGGTCAGGTTCAGGGAGAGCTGCGCGGACTCCTCCAGGCAGACCTCCTCGATCGCCCGCTCGGTGTCCGCGGAGGTCGTGTACGCGCCGACCGTCATGGCGCCCTTCTCCCGCACCGTGCGGCGCAGCAGGTCGAGGGCGTCCGCCGTCGAGTCCACCGCCACCGCGAAGGAGACCGGGCCGAAGCACTCCGAGAGGTACGCCGCCTCCGGGTCGGGCTTGGCGGCGTCCAGCTTCACCATCACGGGGGTACGGACCACCGCGTCGGGGAAGTCCGGGTTGACGACCTCGCGGGAGGGCAGCGCGACCTCACCCAGGGCGGCCGCCGCCTCCAGCCGGGACTTGACGTCGGGGTTGACCAGCGCACCCAGCAGGGCATTGGCCCGGGCGTCGTCGCCGAGCAGGCCGCCGACCGAGGCCGCGAGGTCGGCGACGACCTCGTCGTACGTCTTGCGGCCGGCGTCCGTGTCGATGCCGTCGCGCGGGATCAGCAGGTTCTGCGGGGTGGTGCACATCTGACCGCTGTAGAGCGAAAGGGAGAAGGCCAGGTTGGACAGCATCCCCTTGTAGTCGGAGGTCGAGTCGATGACGACGGTGTTGACGCCCGCCTTCTCCGTGTAGACCTGCGCCTGGCGGGCGTTGGCCTCGAGCCAGTCGCCGAACTCCGTGGACCCGGTGTAGTCGATCAGCTTGATCTCGGGCCGGACGGCCAGGGCCTTGGCGATGCCCTCGCCCGGGCGCTCGACCGCGAGTGCGACCAGGTTCGGGTCGAAGCCGGCCTCGGCGAGGACCTCCCGGGCCACCTGCACGGTCAGTGCGAGCGGGAGCACGGCCCGCGGGTGCGGCTTGACCAGCACCGCGTTGCCGGTGGCGAGGGAGGCGAACAGGCCCGGGTAGCCGTTCCAGGTGGGGAAGGTGTTGCAGCCGATCATGAGCGCGATGCCGCGCGGGACCGCCGTGAAGGTCTTGCCGAGCTCCAGCGGGTCCCTCTTGCCCTGCGGCTTCGACCAGTCGGCCCGGCCGGGGACCCGGGTCTGCTCCTCGTACGCGTAGGCCACCGCCTCCAGGCCGCGGTCCTGGGCGTGCGGGCCGCCCGCCTGGAACGCCATCATGAAGGCCTGGCCGCTGGTGTGCATGACCGCGTGCGCGAACTCGTGGGTGCGGGCGGAGATGCGGGACAGGATCTCGATGGAGACCAGCGCCCGGGTCTCGGGACCCGCGTCGCGCCAGGCGGCGATGCCGGCCTTCATGGCGGGCAGCAGCACCTCCGGATCGGCGTGCGGGTACTCCACGCCCAGCTCCGGGCCGTACGGGGACACCTCGCCGCCGGTCCAGCCGTCCGTGCCCGGCTGCCCCAGGTCCAGCCGGGTGCCGCGGAGGGCCTCGAAGGCTGCGAGCCCGTCGGCCGGGGCGGTCTCGCCGTACGCCTTCGGGTGCTCGGGGTGCGGGGACCAGTAGGCGCGGCTGCGGATCGCCGACAGCGCCTGGTCCAGGGTGGGCCGGTGCTTGGCGGACAGCTGGGGGACGGTGAGCTCGGCGGGCATCAGGGACCAACTCCTCGTTGAGCCGGGCGGGATCGCGCGGGATCGGCAGGCGGTTCAGGCAAGGCAGGGCGCGAAAGAGCAGACTGGAGTTAGAGTAACCGAACGATCGGTCGGGACAAGTGGGCCCGGCAGACCTGTGGACAAGTCGGTGCGGGAGGATCGGGTCATGACAGCAATCGAGCGGTCCCGCACTGTGGCGGTCGTCGGAGCGGGCACCATGGGACAGGGCATCGCCCAGGTCGCCCTCCTCGCAGGTCACCAGGTGCTGATCTACGACATCGACGCCGCCCTCGCCGTGGACGGCGTCGGCTTCGTCCAGGACCGCGTCGAGCGGATGGCCGCGAAGGGCCGTCTGGACCGGACCGAGGCCGAGGACGCCATCGACCGGATCCGGGCGGCGGGCACCCTCGCGGACCTCGCCGGGGCCGCCCTCGTCATCGAGGCGGTCGTCGAGAACGCCGACGTCAAGCAGGCGCTCTTCGCCGCACTGGAAGAGGTGGTCGCGCCGGACGCGCTGCTGGCCACCAACACCTCCTCCCTCTCCGTCACCGAGCTCGCCGCCGGCCTCGCGCACCCCGGCCGCTTCCTGGGCCTGCACTTCTTCAACCCGGCCCCCCTGCTCCCCCTCGTCGAGGTGGTCAGCGGTTTCGCGACCGACCCGGCCGCCGCCGAGCGCGCGTACCGCACCGTCCTGGGCTGGGGGAAGACGCCGGTCCGCTGCGCCGACACCCCGGGCTTCATCGTCAACCGGATCGCCCGCCCCTTCTACGCGGAAGCCTTCGCGGTCTACGAGGAGCAGGGCGCCGACCCGGCCACCATCGACGCCGTGCTCCGCGAGTGCGGCGGCTTCAAGATGGGCCCCTTCGCGCTGACCGACCTGATCGGGCAGGACGTCAACGAAGCGGTCACCCGCTCCGTGTGGGAGTCCTTCCACCGCAGCCCCAAGTTCACTCCCTCCCTCGCGCAGCGGCGGCTGGTGCAGTCGGGCCGGCTGGGCCGCAAGTCGGGGCACGGCTGGTTCCCGTACGGACCGGGCGCCGTCCTGCCGGAACCGCACACCGCCGGCCCGCAGGAGGCCCCGGCCGAGGTCACCGTCGTGGGCGACCTCGGCCCGGCGGCCGTCCTCGCCGACCTGCTGGAGGAGGCAGGGATCGCGGTCACGGCCACCGAGCACGGTGGCCCGTACATCCAGCTGCCCGGCGAGGGCCAGCTGGTCCTGGCCGACGGCAAGACCTCCGTCGAGTTCGCTGACGTCGTCTACTTCGACCTCGCGCTCGACTACCGCGGAGCCACCCGGATCGCCCTGTCCGCCAGTGAGGACACGAGCGAGCGCACCCTCGCCGAGGCCGTCGGCCTCTTCCAGAAGCTCGGCAAGAAGGTCTCCGTCATCGGCGACGTCCCCGGCATGATCGTCGCCCGGACGGTCGCGATGCTGATCGACCTCACCGCCGACGCCGTCGCCCGCGGAGCGGCCGGCGCCGAGGACATCGACACGGCGATGCGGCTCGGCGTCAACTACCCGCTCGGACCGTCCGAATGGCACGAACGCCTCGGCCGGGACTGGGCGTACGACCTGCTGCACCACCTCGACGAGCGCTGTCCCGGCGGCCGGTACGCGCCCTCGCTGGCGCTGTTCCGGCTCGGCTACGCGGGCGGCGACGAGGACGGGTCGGAGGAGACGGGATGACCACGGTCAAGCGGGACACCTACACCCCGGAGACGCTGCTGACCGTGGCGGTCCAGGTCTTCAACGAGCGCGGCTACGACGGCACCTCCATGGAGCACCTCTCCAAGGCCGCGGGCATCTCCAAGTCCTCGATCTACCACCACGTCACCGGCAAGGAGGAGCTGCTGCGCCGGGCGGTCAGCCGCGCCCTCGACGGTCTCTTCGCGGTCCTGGAGGAGCCCGGAGCGGTACGGGGCCGGGCGGTCGAGCGCGTCGAGTACGTCACCCGGCGGACCGTCGAGGTGCTGGTCGCCGAGCTGCCGTACGTCACCCTGCTGCTGCGCGTACGGGGCAACACCCGGACCGAGCGCTGGGCGCTGGAACGCCGCCGCGAGTTCGACCACCAGGTCGCCGACCTGCTCAAGGCCGCCGCGGCCGACGGGGACCTCCGGGCCGACGTGGACATCCGGCTCGCCACCCGCCTGCTCTTCGGCATGGTGAACTCGCTGGTCGAGTGGTACCGCCCGCACCCGGGGACCACCCCCGGCCAGCTGGCCGACGCGGTCGTCCACATGGCCTTCGACGGGCTGCGCACGACCCCGTAGGCCGACGGCCCCCCGGTCACCCGTTCGGCCCAGTCACGGCGGACTCTCTCGGGCCTACTCCTCCGTGAGCGCCGGCCCGCCGGCCGGGCCGGGGTCCAGGAGGTCCGTCTCCTCGAAGACCAGCAGGGTGCGCGTGGAGAGGACCTCCGGGATGGACTGGAGGCGGGTCAGGACCAGTTCCCGCAGGGTGCGGTTGTCCGGGGTGTGGACGAGCAGCAGGACGTCGAAGTCCCCGCTGACCAGCGCGATGTGCGCCGCGCCCGGCAGCTCGCGGAGCTGTTCGCGCACCGTCCGCCATGAGTTCTGGACGATCTTCAAGGTGATGTAGGCGGAGGCGCCCTGACCTGCGCGTTCGTGGTTGACGCGGGCCGTGAACCCGCGGATCACCCCGTCGTCGATCAGCCGGTTGATGCGGGCGTAGGCGTTCGCCCGCGACACGTGCACCTGCTCGGCCACCGAGCGTATCGACGCGCGGCCGTCCGCCTGCAGCAGCCGCACGATGGACCGGTCGATCGGGTCCAGGGCACGCGGCGGGACCGGAGGGACGGGCGGGGCCTGCGGAGTCTGGGGCGCCGGCGGGACCGGTGCGCCCGGCGCGACCGGTGTGCCCGGCGGGAACCCGGGGCCGCTCCCCGGCGGTACGGGGACGGAACCTGCCGCGGCCATTTGTTCATCCGGCATTGCCCGATGCCTCCCTCTCCTGGACGTCCTGCATCCATCCCATGGCCCCGGCGCCACTTTGTCCACAGCCTGGAGTCGCCTGTAGCCAAATTGCGCAGACAACCGAACAATCGGTTGGTGAGGCGCCTCACACCCGGGGCGCTCCTGCCCGCTTCCCAAAAGGAGGTGTACGCCGCCATGACGGTCCAAGAGCTGCCCGGTGCCGGTGCGTCCCACCGTCCGACCCCGCCGCCCGCCTGGAGGCCCCGTACGGACGCCGCCCCGCTGCTCCCGGACCCCGAGCCCTACCGGGTACTGGGCACCGAGGCGGCCGGCCGGCTCGACCCCGCGCTGATGCGCCGCTGCTACGCCGAGCTGGTGCGCGGCCGCCGCTACAACGCGCAGGCCACCGCGCTGACCCGGCAGGGGCGGCTCGCCGTCTACCCGTCGACCGTGGGCCAGGAGGCCTGCGAGATCGCCGCCGCGCTGGTGCTGGAGGAGCAGGACTGGCTCTTCCCGAGCTACCGCGACACCCTGGCGGCCGTGGCGCGCGGACTGGACCCCGTACAGGCGCTGACCCTGCTGCGCGGCGACTGGCACACCGGCTACGACCCGCGCGAGCACCGGATCGCCCCCCTGTGCACCCCGCTCGCCACCCAGCTGCCGCACGCGGTGGGCCTGGCGCACGCGGCCCGGCTGCGCGGCGACGAGGTCGTCGCCCTCGCCATGGTCGGCGACGGCGGCACCAGCGAGGGCGACTTCCACGAGGCGCTCAACTTCGCCGCCGTCTGGCAGGCCCCGGTGGTCTTCCTGGTGCAGAACAACGGCTTCGCGATATCCGTCCCGCTCGCCAAGCAGACCGCTGCCCCGACGCTCGCCCACAAGGCCGTCGGCTACGGGATGCCCGGCCGGCTGGTCGACGGCAACGACATCGCCGCCGTCCACGAAGTGCTGTCCGAGGCGGTCCGGCGCGCCCGGGCGGGCGGTGGCCCGACCCTGATCGAGGCCGTCACCTACCGGATGGAGGCCCACACGAACGCCGACGACGCGACCCGCTACCGCGGCGACGCCGAAGTCGAGGCATGGAAGGCGCACGACCCGGTGGAACTGCTGGAGCGCGAACTGACCGCGCGCGGGATCCTCGACGAGGCGGGCATCCAGGAGGCGCGCGACGCCGCCGAGACGATGGCCGCATCGCTGCGCGAGGCGATGAACGCGGAGCCGGTGCTGGACCCGATGGACCTCTTCGCCCACGTCTACGCGGAGCAGACGGAACAGCTGCGCGAGCAGGCGGCACAGCTGCGCGCCGAGCTGGACGCGGAGGAGCAGGCATGACCACGGTGGCGGCGAAGACCGCGAAGCCGGGCGTCAAGCCCGCGACGATGGCGCAGGCCCTGACCCGGGCGATGCGCGACGCGATGGCCGAGGACCCGACCGTCCACGTGATGGGCGAGGACGTCGGCACGCTGGGCGGAGTCTTCCGGATCACGGACGGCCTCGCCAAGGAATTCGGCGAGGAGCGCTGTACGGACACGCCGCTCGCGGAGGCCGGGATCCTGGGCGCCGCGGTGGGCATGGCCATGTACGGGCTGCGCCCGGTGGTCGAGATGCAGTTCGACGCCTTCGCCTACCCGGCCTTCGAGCAGCTGATCTCGCACGTGGCGAAGATGCGCAACCGGACGCGCGGCGCGATGCCGCTGCCGATCACGATCCGCGTGCCGTACGGCGGCGGGATCGGCGGCGTGGAGCACCACTGCGACTCGTCCGAGGCGTACTACGTGGCGACTCCCGGCCTGACCGTGGTCACTCCGGCGACGGTCGAGGACGCGTACGGTCTGCTGCGCGCCTCGATCGCCAGCGACGACCCGGTGGTCTTCCTGGAGCCCAAGCGGCTGTACTGGTCGAAGGCCGACTGGTCGCCCGAGGCGCCCGCGGCGGTCCCGGGCATCGGCAAGGCACTGGTGCGGCGCGCGGGCACGAGCGCGACGCTGATCACCTACGGTCCTTCGCTGCCGGTGTGCCTGGAGGCGGCCGAAGCGGCGCGCGACGAGGGCTGGGACCTCGAGGTCGTGGATCTGCGCTCGCTGGTCCCCTTCGACGAGGAGACGGTCGTCGCCTCCGTACGCCGCACCGGGCGCGCGGTGGTGGTCCACGAGGCCGGCGGCTTCGGCGGGCCGGGCGCGGAGATCGCCGCCCGCGTCACGGAGCGGTGCTTCCACCATCTGGAGGCGCCGGTGCTGCGGGTGACGGGCTTCGACATCCCGTACCCGCCGCCGATGCTGGAGAAGCACCACCTGCCGGGCGTGGACCGGATCCTGGACGCCGTCGCCCGCCTGCAGTGGGAGAACTGATGCCGCAGGTCATGGAGTTCAAGCTGCCGGATCTCGGCGAGGGCCTGACGGAGGCCGAGATCGTGCGCTGGCTGGTGGCGGTCGGCGATGTCGTCGCCGTCGACCAGCCGGTCGTCGAGGTCGAGACGGCCAAGGCGATGGTGGAGGTGCCGTGCCCCTACGGCGGTGTCGTCACCGCCCGGTTCGGGGAGGAGGGCACGGAACTGCCCGTCGGAGCACCGCTGATCACCGTGGCGGTGGGGGCGTCGTCGCTTCCCGCCGGGGCTCCGGCCGCGCAGGCGGCGGAGGCCGAGGGCGCCGGCAACCGGCCCCGGCCCCTGATCGGTTACGGCGAGGACCACTCGCGCCCGGCGCGTCGGCGACGGGTGCGACCCGTCACCGCCGCGGTGTCGGCGCCCGTCGTCGCCGCTCCGGCGGCTCCGGCGGCCCCCGCAGCTGCGGCGGTCCCCGTGGCTGCGGCGGCCCCCGCCGGGCCGGTGCCGGTGATCTCGCCGCTGGTGCGCAAGCTGGCCAGGGACGGCGGGGTCGACCTGCGCGCGCTCACCGGCTCCGGCCCCGACGGGCTGATCCTGCGGGCGGACGTCGAGGCGGCGCTGGCCGCGCTGCACGCGCCCGAGGCCGCCCCTGCCGCCGCGGTGGCCCTGCCGGCGAAGGGGGCGGCGCAGGGCGAGCGGATCCCGCTCAAGGGCCTGCGCGGGGCGGTCGCCGACAAGCTGTCGCGCAGCCGCCGGGAGATCCCGGACGCCACCTGCTGGGTCGACGCGGACGCCACCGAGCTGATGGCTGCCCGGGCCGCGATGAACGCCGTGGGCGGGCCCAAGATCTCGGTGCTCGCCCTGCTGGCCCGGATCTGCACGGCCGCGCTCGCCCGGTACCCGGAGCTCAACTCCACGGTCGACCTGGCGGCGAACGAGATCGTCCGGCTCCCGGCCGTCCACCTGGGCTTCGCCGCGCAGACCGAGCGGGGCCTGATGGTCCCGGTGGTCCGGGACGCGCAGGACCGCAACCCCGAGTCCCTGTCGGCGGAGTTCGCCCGGCTGACCGAGCTGGCGCGGGCGGGGAAGCTGGCCCCGGCCGATCTGACGGGCGGCACCTTCACGCTGAACAACTACGGGGTGTTCGGGGTCGACGGCTCCACCCCGATCATCAACCACCCGGAGGCGGCCATGCTCGGGGTGGGGCGGATCGTGCCCAAGCCGTGGGTGCACGACGGCGAGCTGGCGGTCCGGAAGGTCGTCCAGCTGTCGCTGACCTTCGACCACCGGGTGTGCGACGGGGGCACGGCGGGCGGCTTCCTGCGCTACGTGGCCGACTGCGTCGAATCCCCGGCGGTGCTGCTGCGCAGCCTGTAGCCGCGCGGCGGGGCGTGGCGAGGGGTTCCGCGCAGCGGAACCGGCCACGTCCCGCCCCCCGGCGCGGTGCCCCCGGGCTGCTCCGGCCGGGGCGCTGTCCGACTGCCGGAGGGGCGCTCAGGTGGTGAGGAGCAGCTTGCCCACGTGGCTGCTGGACTCCAGGACCCGGTGGGCCTCGGCCGCCTCCGCCATCGGGAAGGCGGCGTGCACCACCGGGCGCACCCGGCCCGCCTCCACCAGGGGCCACACGTGCTCCCGTACGGCCGCGATGATGGCCGCCTTCTCCTCCAGCGGCCGCGCCCGCAGCGAGGTCGCGGTGATCGCGGCCCGCTTGGCCAGGAGCGCGCCGAGGTTCAGTTCGGCCTTGACCCCGCCCTGCAGTCCGATCACCGCGAGGCGGCCGTTCACGGCCAGGGCGTCCAGGTTCCGCGCGAGGTACTTGGCGCCCATGATGTCCAGGATCACGTCCGCGCCGGCCCCGCCCGTGGCGGCCTTCAGCTCCGCGACGAAGTCCTGCTCGCGGTAGTCGATCAGGAGGTCGGCGCCCAGCTCCTTGCAGCGGGCCAGCTTCTCCGGGCCGCCCGCCGTTACGGCGACCCGCGCGCCGACGGCCTTCGCCAGCTGGATCGCCATCGTGCCGATGCCGCTGGACCCGCCGTGGACCAGCAGGGTCTCGCCGGGCCGCAGCCCGGCCACCATGAACACGTTCGACCACACCGTCGCGACGACCTCCGGCAGCGCGGCCGCCGTCACCAGGTCCAGGCCCGCCGGGACCGGCAGCAGCTGGCCCGAGGGGACCGCCACCTTCTGCGCGTACCCGCCTCCGGCCAGCAGCGCGCACACCTCGTCCCCCACCGACCAGCCCGCGACCCCCGGGCCGATCGCGGAGATCCGGCCGGAACACTCCAGGCCGGGGTGGCGCGAGGCGCCGGGAGGCGGATCGTAGAACCCCTGCCGCTGCAGGAGGTCGGCGCGGTTCACGGCACTCGCCGCGACCTCGACGAGGACCTCGCCCTCGCCCGCGACCGGGTCGGGGACGTCGGTCCAGACGAGGGCCTCGGGGCCGCCGGGCTGCTCGATGGTGATCGCATGCATGGCCCGGAGGCTACGCGAAGCAGCCCCGCGGGAGACAGCAACCGGCACGCCTCCCGCGGCGTGCGCCCTACTCGGAGGGGCCGAGGGTGACCGGCGGCGAATGCGGCGGAGCCGCCCGCACGATGCTGATGACCCGGTCCGTCAGCTGCAACGGGCTCGCGTGCGGATCGTCGTACGGCAGCAGCCGGTGTCCGCGCAGCACGCTGACCACCAGGTCGCCGGTCTCCCGCACGGATTTGCCGACCTCGGCCCTGGTGACGGGCCGCTCGATGAGGTCGAGGCCGCTGCCCTGCTGGATCAGGTCCTCCATCACGGTGCCCGCGCTCGGGCTGAGGACCGAGAGGCCCAGCAGCCGTCCCGCGGCGCTCGCGCTCGTGATGACCGCGTCCGCGCCCGACTGGCGCAGCAGCGGGGCGTTCTCCTCCTCGCGGACCGCGGCGACGATCTTCGCCCCGCGGTTGAGCTGGCGCGCCGTCAGGGCGACCAGGACCGCGGTGTCGTCCCGCTGGGTGGCGATGACGATCTGACGGGCCTTCTGCAGCTCGGCGCGGAGCAGGACGTCGGAGCGGGTGGCGTCGCCCACGACTCCGGTGAAGCCCTCCGAGTTGGCGATGTCGATCACCTTGGAACTCGGGTCGACGATCACCACCTGGTCCCGGGAGAGCCCGGTGGCCAGCAGCGTCTGCAGGGCCGAGCGGCCCTTGGTGCCGAAGCCGACGACGACGGTGTGCTCACGCAAGTTCTTCCTCCAGCGGCTCAGCCGCCATTCTTCCCTCGTCCGCTCCGTGAGGACTTCCAGGGTGGTGCCGACCAGGATGATCAGGAACAGCACGCGCAGCGGGGTGATCAGCAGGACGTTGACCAGCCGCGCGGTGTCGCTGTACGGGACGATGTCGCCGTAGCCCGTCGTCGACAGCGTCACGGTCGCGTAGTAGACGCAGTCGAGGAAGTCGACCTTGTTGTTGGCGTTGTCGTGGTAGCCGCTGCGGTCCAGCCAGACGATCATGACCGTCAGCCACAGGACGAACAGGGCCATCAGCAGTCGCTTGCTGACCTGCCGCAGCGGCTTCTCGATGACGCGTTTGGGCAGTTTGATGCGCCGGGAGACGAGCTTCTCGTCGGCGGCGCGCGCCATGGCGTCCTGGCCGTGAAGTTTCACGTGAAACATCCCCCCGAAGCCCAGGGCAGGTCGAGGATCTCCAGCTCCTGCCCGGACCGTGCGCCGTGCGGCGGTACGACGGCCAGCGCGTCGGCGGCCGCCACGCCGCGGAGCATCGCGGGACCGTTGTAGCGCAACGGCACCGCGTGCTCGTCGGTCAGCAGCACCGGCACCAGCCGGGTGTCGTGCGGATGGCCGGGTACGTCACCTTGGACCGCCACCGTGTACCGGGGCCGCCGGCGGCGTCCGGCGAGGGCGCGCAGCAGCGGATCGGCGAGCGTCAGCAGCCCGGAGACGGCGGCGAGGGGGTTCCCCGGCAGGCCCACGACGAGCCGGCCGTCCGGGCGGTCGCCGACGCGGGCCAGCAGCATCGGGTGGCCCGGGCGCACCGCCACCCCGTCGACCAGCAGCTCGGCGCCCGCCCGGCCCAGTACGGGATGGACGTGGTCGACGGGGCCGGAGGCGGTGCCGCCGGTGGTGATGACGACATCGGCGGCGGAGGTGGTGACGGCCTCCAGCAGGGCGTCGGCTCCGGCCTGGTCGTCGCCGAGCCGGCGCGTGCCGATGACCTCGGCACCGAGGCGGGTGAGCCAGGGGCCGAGCATGGGACCCAGGGCGTCCCGGATCAGCCCGTCGTGCGGGCGGCCTTCGGTGAGCAGTTCGTCCCCGAGCACCACGATCTCCACGCGGGGCCGGGGCCGGGTGCTCAGCTCGTCGTACCCGGCGGCCGCGGCGAGGCCGAGCACGGCCGGGGTGACCAGGGAGCCGGCGGGCAGCATCAGGTCGCCGGAGCGGCATTCCTGGCCGCGCGGGCGGATGTCCTGGCCGGTGAGGACGGGCCGGTCCGCGAAGAGCTGGGTGCCCGACACGTGGCAGTGCTCGCTGCGGATCACGGCGGTGGTGTCGGCGGGGATCCGGGCGCCGGTGGCGATCCGTACCGCCTCGCCGTCGGCGAGGGGGTCGGGCAGGGCGGATCCGGCGAGGGCTTCGCGGCCGCCGCGCACGCTCCAGGGGCCCGGGCCGGCGACCGCCCAGCCGTCCATGGCGGAGGTGTCGAAGGACGGCAGGTCGGTCAGGGCCTCCAGGGGGGCCGCCAGGACCTCTCCGAGGGCGTCGGCCAGGGGTACCCGGTGGGTACGTGCCCGGACCCCCGTCCCGGCCCGGGCGGCCGTCTCACGGGCCTGTGGCCAAGGGGAGGGCGGGCGGGGGCCGCCGCCCGCGCCGCCGCCGTCCGGCGTGCGGCTGACCAGGGCCAGGGCCTGGTCCAGGGCGTGCTCGGCGTCGGTGGGGGTCATCCGGAGCCGTTCTGTCGGGCGTCGGCCTCCGCCTCGGCCGCCCAGCGCAGCGCCAGGTCGGCCGCCTTGCGGGAGGCTTCGGCGACGGCTTCGGCGGGGTCAGCGCCGGTGGCCGCGGCGTGGGCGGCCGCGTAGCCGACCAGGAAGGTGGTCAGGGGGGCGGCGGGCCGGGCGACGCCGTGGGCGGCGTCACGGGCCAGGTCGAGCAGGGTCTTGGTGTCGACGGCGAGGTCGATGTCGAGCTCGGCCTTGACTGCGGTGATCCATTGGTCCAACACGGTTCCATGCTCCCTGATCCTGGCGCGGGCGGTGGCCACGTCGTCCCAGGTGTCGCAGTCGAACGAGGCGAGTGGCGCAGTGCCCGTCACCCTGGCCAGGCCCAGTTCCGCGGTGAGGGCCCGCAGGGGGAGCCCGCCGAGGCTGCCGTGCTCGGTGGCCAGCAGGGCGATCTCCCTGCGCAGGGGCTCGGCCCGGTAGGCGGCGACCAGGGGCTGGTCGCGGCCGTCGGCGTCCCGCAGCACGGCGCCGTCCGCCGGGCCGTCGGCCGGCCCGGCGGGGGTGCCGGTGGGGGTGCCGGTGGCGTCCAGGAGGGTCCGTACGGTCGCCCGGTCCAGGAACGGCAGGTCCGCGGAGAGTACGAGGACCAGCTCGGACGTCGTATGGCGCAGCCCGGCGTCCAGGGCGGCGAGGGGGCCGCCGCCGGGCGGGTCCTCGCGGGTCCAGTGCACCGGGCGCACGGTGGGGCGCCGGCCGCCGACGACGACCGTGGTGCGGGCGTCCGCGCAGGCGTCGAGGACGCGGTCGAGCAGGGGGCGGCCGCCGACCAGCAGGCCGGGCTTGTCCGCACCGCCGAGTCGCTGCGCGGCTCCTCCGGCCAGCACGATGGCGTCGTAGGTCATGCCCCTGAGTATGCGGGGCCATGTCCCCTGCGGGGAGCCCCACTTGCCTGCGGCTTGGGCCGCGGTGGGCGGGCGGTGCCGCCCGGGGGCGCCCCCCGGGCTCCGCCGGGGCTTTCGGGGCTCCGCCCCGGACCCCGCGCCTCAATCGCCGGCGGGGCTGGGTCGGGCTTCGGCGGGGCCGGGTCGGGCTTCGGCGGGGCGGGCGTTGGGTCGGGCTTCGCGGGGCTGGACCGGGCTCCGCCGGGGCTTTCGGGGCTCCGCCCCGGACCCCGCGCCTCAATCGCCGGCGGGGCTGGGTCGGGCTTCGGCGGGGCCGTGGCTGTCTGTGTTTCACATCTCCGAGCCCACGGGA